>NZ_JAQUVG010000021.1 GCF_028693495.1 Zoogloea sp.
CGCCATCAAGGGAGGGGTGCGGGGTGATTTTTTCTGGGGCTACGGGGCTGAGGCGGGGGCCCTGGCCGGCAGGATGCGCCAGAAGGGCGAGATGTGGGTGCTGTGGCCCCAGGGGCAGGTCCCGCGCTAGCACCCCCTGCAGACTCCTGGGGCTGCGGGCAGGCGCAGGCCCAGGTTCGGGCGCTCCCCGCCCCGATTTTATTTCACCTGGTTCATGGCCTGTTCCAGTTGGGCCAGGGGGACGGCGCCAGGGAGACGGTTGCCGTCAGCCGTGAAAATGGTCGGGGTGCCGCTGACCTTGAGTTTCTGCCCCAGGGCGACGTTCTTGTCGACCGCGCTGGTGTCGCAGCTGGCAGCCGCTGCGGGGGGGATCTTGCCTGCAGTCATCCAGTCGTTCCAGGCGGCAGCCTTATCTTTGGCGCACCAGATGTTCTTCGATTTTTCCGTGGAGTCAGGGCTCAGGATCGGGTACAGGAAGGTGTAGATCGTGGTGTCCTTGAGGTTGAGCAGATCCTTTGCCAGGCGCTTGCAATAACCGCAGTTGGGATCTTCGAAGCTGGCGATGATCCGTTTCCCATTGCCCCTGACCTGCTTGATGGCCTGCTCGAGGGGTAGGGTGGCGAAATCGATCTTCATCAGCTGGGCCATGCGGGCCTGGGTTACGTTCTTGCGACTTTTGGCATCGATGAGGCTGCCGTCGATGATGAAGCCGACCTTGTCGTCGGTATAAAGCAGCTCACCGGATTTCAGCACGACTTCGTAGAGGCCGCCGTAGGGGGTTTTCTTGACACTCTCCACGGCGGGGGCGTTGAGGAAGTTTTCCATGTTCTTCCTGACCGAGGCTTCGTCGGCGTGGGCGACACCCGCTGCGAAAAAGAAGCTGGCCAGCAGCGAGCGTACGAAGGGCATTTTCATCCGGTAGATCTCCAGAGGGGCGGGGCCCGGGGGAAGGTTCAAAAGTGGGGTTCAGAAGCGCCCGGCAACCGCATAGCGTACCAGCGCGTTGCGTAAGACCGGAAGGCGGTTGGTGAGGTTCAGCCCGAGATTGCGCAGGCCCGAAAGGAATGGGTCGGCAGGTTTGAACAGGCGGTTGAGGCCGTGGGTGGTGTATTGCAGAAGCGCGGTTTCTTCAGCCCGGGCCCGGGCATAGGCACGCAGGACCCTCAGCTCCCCTGGGTCGCGCCAGTTGTCCAGGTCGGTGAGTTGCCCTGCCAGTACCCGGGCATCCTGGTAGCCGAGGTTGATGCCGTGGCCCGACAGGGGGTGGATTGCATGGGCGGCATCGCCGATCAGGGCCAGGCGGGGCTGAACGACGGTGTCCACCCGCATCAGGCGCAGGGGGAATGCGGCGGCAGCCGTGATGAGCTCCAGATGGCCCAGTCGATGTTCTCCGGCGTCGGCGACCCGGGCGCACAGGGCTTCGGCTGGCAGGGCGGTGAGTTCATCGGCCAGCGCATCTGGCGCTGACCAGACCATGGAGATTTGCTGATCAGGCAGGGGCAGATAGGCCAGTACGCCATCCGGGCGGAACCACTGGAAGGCGGTATTGAGGTGGGGTTTTTCGCAGCGGAAGTTGGCGACCACACCTTTCTCGTCATAGGGCGTGGTGCGGACGCGTATGCCCGCGGCCTCGCGGACCCAGGAGTCGCGACCGTCGGCCGCCACGATCAGCTTTGCCTCGATGCGGCGACCATCGGCTAGGGTGAGGTGGGCGGCATCCGCGTCCAGCGTGAGGGCTTGGGGCTCGGCTGGACAGAGCAGGGTGACGTTGTGTTGTCGCTTGACCGTCTCCCAGAGCTCGTTCTGCATCAGGCTGGACTCGACGATCCATGCCAGCTCCCGCAGGCCGCAGTCATAGGCGGAAAAGTCCAGTTGGCCTCCTGCATCCCCGTGGATTTCCATGTCGTAAATCGCGGTCATGCGTCCGGGGTCCAGGTGCTGCCAGATCCCGATGGCCGATAGGAATTCCACGTTGTTCGGGCTGATGGCATAGATCCGGGCATCCCAGCCGGCTGGCCGGAAGGGGGGGCGGGCTTCGACGATGCCGACCTTGAGGCTGCTGCTGCGCAGGGCTGCAGCGAGGGCGGCGCCAGCAAGTCCGGCGCCCACGATGAGTACATCGAATTTCATGGCTGGTCTCCTGCGTCCGGATTGTGCCGCAGGGCGGGGGGGAAGTCACCCGCGGAAGGGGCGCTGATCTGTCCTGTCGTCTGCGCGACACTGCAGGGTGTGTTGGGCCCCAGGGCAGGTTTGTCACGGTTTTTGCAGAGTCTGATTTATGCTTGTGCGCATGGATGTCCGCAAGTTTGCCCTTGTTTTGTGTGCCCTGACCTTTATTGCGGTTGGGGTCGTCGTGTATTTCCAGAGTGCGTCGGGCGCTCCGGAGCCCGCCCGCAAGGGGGTTGCTGAGCGTGTGGAGACCCGTTTCGGTGGTGTGTTGCGGGCGCTAGGTGTTGCCAGCGTCGGTGTCGACCAGCGCTCCGAGGATGTGGTCGTGGTCTTCACGCAGGGCGGCCGTCTCAACCGTCCTCTGGCGGCCCGGCTGCCTGGATTGGCGGGTCCTGATGGTTGTGGCGAGATTGATGTCGGGGTTGATGTTGGCGAAAAGGTCAGTGTCTGGGGAGGGGTGGATGCGCCGCTCTTTGAGCGACGCCTGGAGTGTGTGCTGGGAGCGGTGGTCGAGAATGCCGCCCGCCTCAGTCAGCCCCTGTCACCGCGGTAAGTTCCGGCACGATTGTGGCCGAGCCGGTATACTGTTTGCCGGGAAGTTCGCCAGGCAATCGCGGTGCTTGTTGGCATCGAGGAAAGTCCGGGCCCCATAGAGCAGGATGCCGGCTAACGGCCGGGCGCCATAGCCTTCGGGTGAAAGCGACGGAAAGTGCAACAGAGAGCAGACCGCCGATGGCCCTGAAAAGGGATCAGGCAAGGGTGAAACGGTGGGGTAAGAGCCCACCGCGGACGTGGTGACACGGACGGCACGGTAAACCCCATCCGGGGCAAGGCCAAATAGGGGGGCGTTGAGGCTGCTCGCTGAGTCCCCGGGTAGGCTGCTAGAGCGGCGTGGCAACACGTCGACCAGAGGAATGATTGCCCGGTGGTGCGGTCCCTGGATCGTGCCGCTCGACAGAACCCGGCTTATCGGCGAACTTCCCATTTCTCCGAATTGCCTCCATTTCCCCCCCCAGATGTGCTCCTTTGACTGCAGTTTGGGTGCACTGCGTCACATGAGCCATACCTCCTGCCTTGAAGAATGATGCTCACCTTCTGTGGGCTTTTGGTGTCTTTCCGGGTTTCTGGATCAATCAAGCGTTTTTGCAATTTTTTGTAGGGTCATTGATTTATAAGCGGATTTCTCAAGATGCCCCTGTTTTGCTGCTAAGTGCTTGTGTCAAAAAGAAATTTACGCTCAGGCCAGCTTGACCGCCCCTGTCTTTTGCTCTAAAGTGGGGCAAAGTGGATGGAAGTGGGGAAAAGTGTGTTTTCCCGGTCTGTCTGTGTAAAAAGTGGGAGGAGCATGTTTCAAGGCGCAGCAGCGCTCAGTCTCGATGCAAAGGGTCGCCTGGCGATCCCCGCAAGGCATCGCGACGCGCTTGCAAAACTTGCCGGAAACCAGCTCGTTCTCACAGCCCATCCTCATCGGTGTCTCTTGATCTATCCCGCCCCTGCCTGGCAGCCCATTCGCGACAAAGTCCTGGCTGGTTCCAGTCTTGAACAGCATTCCGCCCTCCTCAAGCGACTGCTTGTGGGTTTTGCCCGCGAAGAAGAGGTGGATTCCGCCGGGCGTGTGTTGATTGCCCCTGAGCTGCGCAGCTTTGCGCAGCTGGAGAAACAAGTGCACTTGGTGGGGTTGGGGGATCATTTTGAACTTTGGTCGGACGCAGGCTGGCAGAAGCAGCAGGAGCAGATTTTTGCCCTGGGTGCCGAGCTGATGCCGGCTGGCTGGGAAACCCTGCCGCTGTGAGCGCGCAGCACATTACTGTGCTCCTCGATGAGGCGGTCGAGGCGCTGGCCATCCGTGCGGACGGTGTTTACGTGGATGGCACGTTCGGTCGGGGAGGTCATAGCCGGGCTGTGCTCGAGAGGCTGGGTCCGGAGGGGCGCTTGATCGCTTTTGATCGGGATCTCCGGGCCATTGCGGCCGGCCGGCAGATTGTGGATTCCCGCTTCGAGCTGGTGCATGCGCCCTTCTCGGATTTTGCCGAGGCGCTGGCTGACCGGGGGGTTGCGCAGGTGGATGGCGTGCTGCTGGATCTGGGGGTGTCGTCTCCCCAGCTGGACGAGGCAGAGCGGGGCATGAGCTTCAGGTTCGATGCGCCGCTTGACATGCGTATGGATACCAGCCGCGGCGTGACCGCGGCAGAGTGGCTGGCGGAAGCGTCGGTCTCCGAAATAACCCGGGTGCTGAGGGAATACGGTGAAGAACGGTTTGCTTATGAGATTGCAAAGGCGCTTGTTGTTGCTCGGGCAGGGGGGCATGTTGCAACCACTGGACAGCTTGCCGCGCTCGTGGAGAAAACGGTCCGCACACGCGAGCCGGGTCAGCACCCCGCGACGCGCACCTTCCAGGCTCTTCGGATTTGCGTCAATCAAGAGCTCGAAGAGCTGTCGCTAGTCCTGCCTCAGGTGGTGACAGCGCTGGCGCCGAAAGGCCGGCTCGTCGTGATCAGCTTTCATTCCCTTGAAGACCGCATCGTCAAACGGTTCATGCGTGACGAGTCGCGGCCGCCTCAGTTGCCGGCACGTCTGCCGGTGCGTGCAGCCGATCTGCCCAAACCCCGGCTGGCATTGGTGGGGAAGCAGCTTCGTCCGTCCGATGCCGAGATTGCAGCCAACCCACGTTCCCGCAGTGCAGTCATGCGGGTGGCGGAACGGGCGGAGGCTTGAGTCATGGCGCGTCTGATCGGTTTTCTGCTGATGGTGGTGGTAGCGAGCAGTCTTGGGGTGGTGGCTTCCCAGCATCAGGCCCGGAAGCTCTACTCGGCAGTGGAGCGTGAGACCCAGCGTGCCCGCCAGCTGGAGGTGGAGTGGGGGCAGTTGCAGCTTGAGCAGAGCACCTGGGCCGCCCATGCCCGGGTGGAGAAGCTGGCCCGGGAGAAACTTGTGATGCGTCCGCCCCAGTCCGGGCAGATCGTTGCCATCGAGGAGAGGCCATGACCAAGGTCGAGAAGGGTGTTACCTTCAATCGCAATCCTCTCCTGCGCTCGGAGCTGCCGGTGTGGCGGCCCCGTTTCGTGCTGGTATGCCTGCTGCTAGGATCCCTGGCGCTGGTGGGGCGGGCTGCTTACCTGCAGGGCGTGCATGACCAGTTTCTCCAGGCCAAGGGGGAGTCCCGTTACGCCCGGGTGCTGCAGGTTCCGGCCACCCGGGGCAAGATTTCGGATCGCCAGGGGGATGTGCTGGCCCAGTCCTCGCCGGTCAAGTCGGTGTGGGCGATCCCGGAGGATGCCAAGCTGGATCCTTCCCAGACCCGCCAGCTTGCGGCGCTGCTGGAAATGAATGTCAACGAGCTCAATCAAAAACTGGCTTCCGGCAAGGACTTCGTTTTTCTGAAGCGCCAGGTTTCTCCCGAGCTGGCCGACCGCGTTGCAGCCCTCAAGCTCCCCGGTATTCATGATCAGCGGGAATACCGCCGCTTCTATCCCGGTGGTGAAGTGATGGCGCACGTACTCGGATTTACTGGTATGGATGACAAGGGCCAGGAGGGTATCGAACTGGCGTTTGAATCCCAGCTGGCAGGCAAGCCCGGTTCCCGTCGGGTGGTCAAGGATCGCCGGGGGAATGTGGTGGAGGATGTCCAGTCGATTCGCCTGCCTCAGGATGGCAGGGAGGTACTGCTCTCCATCGACAGCAAGATCCAGTATCTGGCCCATGCAGCCCTCAAGCAGGCAATGGCCGAACACAAGGCCAAGGCAGGCGGGGTGGTCGTGCTGGACGCCAAGACGGGGGAGGTGCTGGCCATGGCCAATGCGCCCACCTACAACCCCAACAATCGGGGAAAGCTCACCGGCGATCAGTTGCGTAACCGCACCCTGACTGACACCTATGAGCCGGGTTCCACCATGAAGCCGTTCACGGCAGCGATGGCCCTGGAAAAGGGCAAGGTCACCGCGAACACCGTCATCAACTGTGCGCCGGGACGGATGACCATCGGTTCGGCCACCATCTCCGATGCTCACCCCCATGGCGCGCTGTCGGTTGCCCAGGTCATCCAGAAGTCCTCGAACATCGGATCGGCCAAGATGGCCCTGGCCTTCCCGCCGGAAACCATGTGGAAGATGCTCGATGACCTGGGCTTTGGCGCCCCCCTCAAGCTGGGTTTTCCGGGAGAGGTCGGCGGGCGTCTGCGCCCGGCCAAGAACTGGAAGCCGATCGAACAGGCGACCATTTCCTACGGTCATGGTATTTCCGTCAGTCTGATGCAGATGGCCAATGCCTATCAGGTTTTTGCCCGGGACGGGGATATGGTGCCCCTGTCCCTGTCGCGGGTAGATACGCCGCCGGTGCATGGATCCCGGGTGTTCTCCCCCCAGACCGCCCGCGAAGTGCGTCAGATGCTTGAAATGGTGGTACAGCCCGGTGGCACGGCCCAGAAGGCCAACGTGCCGGGCTACCGTGTCGGGGGCAAGACCGGGACTTCCATGAAACTTGTCGGAGGGCGTTATGCCAGCCGTTATGTGGCCTCCTTCGTTGGCATTGCACCGATCTCCGATCCCCGCCTGATCGTGGCGGTCATGATTGACGAGCCCAGTAATGGCAAGCGTTATGGGGGAGAAGTCGCCGCGCCCATCTTTGCCCAGGTGGTGGGGGGGTCCCTGAGGGCCCTGGGTGTCCCGCCGGATGCGCCACTCAAGCCCCTGCAGGTGGCTCGGGATGGCAGCTTTGTTCCGGTCAGGGAGGCCATGTGAGTCCAGCCATTGCCGAGCAGGCCGTGCGCTGCTTGCTCGATCAACTCGCTGCGGCCGGCATCGGTCCGCTGCGCCTGTGTGCCGATTCCCGTCGGGTGCAGCCAGGTGATGTCTTTCTTGCGTTTCCGGGGCACCGGGTCGACGGCCGGCGCTTCATCCAGGATGCCGTTCATGCGGGTGCCGCAGCGGTGCTGTGGGAACAGCAGGGACATCAGTGGGATGAGCATCTGCAGGTCTTCAATCTGCCGGTGGAAGGCCTGAATGGTCTATCCGGCTATCTGGCGGATGCGCTCCACGGGCATCCGTCGGCGGATTTGTGGATCGTTGGTGTCACGGGTACCAACGGAAAGACTTCGGTGACCCAGTGGCTCAGTCGGGCCTATGGTGCCCTGGGTCGCCGCTGCGGGGTGATCGGAACCTTGGGGATCGGTTATCCGGGCAAGCTGGAGTCCAGCCTCAACACCACCCCCGACAGCCTGACACTCCACCGCACCCTTGCGGATTTCCGCGATGAGGGCGCTCAGGCTGTGGCCATGGAAGTGTCCTCCATCGGTCTCGACCAGGGGCGTCTCAACGGTCTTCACTTCGACGTGGCGGTCCTGACCAACCTTACCCGGGATCATCTGGATTACCACGGCACCATGGAGAGTTATGGCGCTGCCAAGGCGCGTCTCTTCGATACTCCGGGCCTGCGTTCGGTGGTTCTCAATCTGGATGACCGTTTTGGTGTCGAGCAGGCACGTCGTCTGGCAGGCTCGGGGCTCGAGGTCATCGGTTACACCCTGATTCCCAGCAATGCCGGTGCTGCATCGGTCAATCGCCTGCTGCTGGCGGACCGCCTGACCACCACCGCAGCGGGCATCCGCTTTGTTGCCCGCTGCGGCAACGAGTCCGCTGACATGCATCCGAATGTGGTGGGGCAGTTCAACGTTTCCAATCTGCTGGCCGTGATCGGTACCCTGATGGCGTCTGGCTTCACCCTCGAAGAGGCCGCCACGGTTGCCGAGGATCTGACCCCGCCGGTGGGGCGCATGCAGACCATCGGTGGGATCGGCGATCCCCTCGTCGTCGTGGATTATGCTCATTCGCCCGATGCCCTGGAGCAGGTTCTGACGGCGGTCCGGGCAACGGTCACTGCCCGTAACGGTCGGCTGGTTTGCGTATTCGGCTGTGGTGGAGATCGGGATCCGGGCAAACGCCCCCTGATGGGGGAGGTGGCCAGTCGTCTGGCGGACCAGGTCGTGCTGACCAGCGACAATCCACGTACTGAAGATCCGCTTGCCATCCTGCGTGATGTTGTTGCTGGGGCCGGCGCAGGGGTTGAGGTCATCGCCGACCGTGCGCTCGCCATCCGCCAGACCATTCTTGCTGCTGCCGCCGATGACGTGATCGTGATTGCCGGCAAGGGCCACGAGTCCTACCAGGAAATCCATGGCGTGCGTCATCCCTTTTCCGACGTGGAGCAGACCCGAGCCGCCCTTGAAGCCTGGAATGATGCCCAGGGAGCCCTGTCATGATGGATCTTCAGGAAGCCGCGCTGGCGACCGACGGCACTGCGGTAGGGGGCAAGCCCTCCTTCCTGTCCGTGAGTACCGACTCCCGCGCCATTCAGTCCGGTCAGCTCTTCGTGGCCCTGCGGGGAGCGCATTTTGATGGTCACGAATTCATTTCAGTGGTGGCCGGCAAAGGAGCCGTGGCCGCGATGGTGGATCGGGCCTGGGCAGCGTCCAATCATGTTCCGCTGCCCTTGCTGGTGGTGGACGACACCCGCATTGGCCTGGGCAAGCTGGCAGCTGGCTGGCGTTCCCGTTTCGAGCTTCCCCTGATTGGGGTGACCGGTAGCAATGGCAAGACCACGGTCAAGGAGATGTGTGCAGCGATCTTACGGGCTCATGCGCGCCTGGAGGGTTTTGATCCGGATCTGGCTGTGCTGGCGACCCGGGGAAATCTGAACAATGACATAGGGATGCCCCTGATGTTGCTGCGGATGTCGGGCAACCACCGGGCTGCAGTCATCGAAATGGGCATGAACCATCCAGGCGAGATCGGTTACCTGACCCGTCTGGCCCAGCCCACCGTGGCGCTGGTCAATAATGCCCAGCGGGCCCATCTGCTCGGGATGGGCAGCGTGCAGGAAGTGGCCGTCGAGAAAGGCGCCATTTATGAAGGCCTGTCCGCGGACGGCGTGGCGGTCATCAACGCCGATGACCCCTTCGCGGCGTACTGGAAGTCCCTCAATGCAGGCCGCCGGGTGCTGAGTTTCGGTTTGTCCTCCGTGGCGGATGTGACGGCTCGCTGCACCGGCCATGGATTTGCCAGTGATGTGTGTTTGCAGACTCCGTCGGGTGAGGCCACGTTCCGTCTGCAGGTCCCGGGCCTGCACAACGTGCGTAATGCGCTGGCGGCGGCGGCGGCCTGCCTGGCTGCGGGGGTGTCCTTGCGCGCCATTGAGGAGGGCATGGCGGGCTATGCCGGTACCGCGGGGCGTCTGCACTTGCGCACGGGCGCACAGGGCGCCACGGTCATAGATGATACTTATAACGCCAACCCCGACTCGATGCGCGCCGGCATCGCGGTACTGGCCGCCACTCCGGGTCGCAAGATCCTGGTGATTGGCGACATGGGGGAGATTGGGGAGCAAAGTTTCCAGTACCACGACGAGATCGGGGGCTACGCCAAGAGCGAGGGCGTCGATTTCCTGTTCGGGCTGGGTGAGATGAGCGAGGTTGCGGCGCGCAATTTCGGCGAAGGCGGGCGCCACTTCACCCGAGTGGACGACCTTGTCGCCGCGGTGAAGGCGGAGCTCACGGAAAATACGGTGGTGCTGGTCAAAGGCTCACGTTTCATGAAGATGGAGCGGGTCGTGGACGCCATCGCGGAGAAGGTTTGATGAGTGTGTGTCGTGCAGTCGGGTGTGCAGCCGGGTCGGTAATCCTGCAGGGGAGTCGCCATGCTGCTTGAGCTTGCCCTGTGGTTGGGCAAGGACGCCCGTTTTTTCAATGTGTTCGGTTACATCACCCTGCGCACCATGCTGGCCGCAGGGACCGCCCTCGTGTTGTCCTTGCTCTTCGGTCCGGCGATGATCCGCTGGCTGGCCGCCAAGAAAATCGGCCAGGCGGTGCGGGACGATGGTCCCAAGTCCCACCTGACCAAGGCGGGCACACCCACCATGGGTGGAGCGCTGATCCTGATTTCCATCGTCCTGACCACCCTCCTGTGGGGGGATCTCAGCAACAAGTACGTGTGGGTGGTCTTGCTCGTGACCCTCGGTTTTGGGGCCGTGGGTTGGGTGGACGACTGGCGCAAGGTGGTTTATCGGGATCCGAAGGGCCTGGCGAGCCGCTGGAAATATTTCTGGACCTCGGCCATTGCCCTGGCGGCGGCAAGCTTCCTGGGGTTGACGGCGTCCGTGCCGGCGCAGCTCGAGCTGATCGTGCCCTTCTTCAAGACGGTAGCCTATCCCCTGGGGGTGGTGGGCTTCATAATCCTGACCTACTTCGTGATCAATGGGACCAGCCATTCCGTAAACCTGACCGATGGGCTGGATGGCCTGGCGATCATGCCCACCGTCATGGTCAGCGCCGCGCTGGCCATCTTTGCCTACGTGGCGGGCCATACGGGATTCTCCAATTACCTGGGGGTGCCCTACATCCCCGGAGCCGGGGAGCTGGCGGTGATCTGCGGTGCGATTGCGGGGGCCGGTCTGGGGTTCCTGTGGTTCAACGCCTACCCGGCGGAAGTCTTCATGGGCGATGTGGGCGCCCTGGCCCTGGGTGCCGCCATGGGGACCATCGCCGTCGTGGTGCGTCAGGAAATCGTCCTCTTCATCATGGGCGGGCTCTTCGTGGCCGAAGCCCTTTCGGTGATGGTCCAGGTCCTTTACTTCAAGTACTCCGGGGGCAAGCGCATCTTCCGCATGGCGCCCCTGCATCACCACTACGAGCTGGGAGGCTGGAAGGAGACGCAGGTGGTCGTGCGTTTCTGGATCATCACCATCATGCTGGTGCTGTTCGGCCTGTCCACCCTCAAGTTGCGCTGAACGATCATGGCTGCTTCCCAACTCACGCTGGTCCTTGGTCTTGGGGAATCTGGCCTGGCGATGGCCCGCTGGCTCGCTCGCCAGGGGGTGCCCTTGCGGGTGGCGGATTCCCGGGAGACACCGCCCGGAGTGGAGCGCATCCGTCAGGATGCGCCGGCTGCCGAGGTGTGCTCCGGCCCCTTCGCCGAAAGCCTGCTCGCAGGCGTGGCACGACTTGCCATCAGTCCCGGCCTTGATCCTCGTCAGCCACTGGTGGTGGAGGCCCGTCGCCGGGGCATTCCCGTGGTGGGAGAGATGGATCTGCTGGTGGAGGCACTGGATGCCCTGGGTGTGCGCTCCGGCACCCGGATCATTGCGATTACCGGCACCAACGGCAAGACCACCACCACCGCCCTCGCGGGGGAAATGGCACGGGCGACCGGTGTCGATGCGGTGGTCGCCGGAAACATCAGCCCGGCCGCCCTGGATGTGGTGATGACTCGCCAGGATGCAGGTCAGGCCCTGCCGGACGTGTGGGTGCTGGAGTTATCCAGCTTCCAGCTGGAAACCGGCCCGGCCCTGAACGCGGCGGCGGCCACGGTGCTCAACGTCACCGATGATCATCTGGACCGGTATGCGGGTCTGGCGGACTATGCCGCCACCAAGGCCGCAGTGTTCCAGGGGCAGGGCGTGCAGGTGCTCAACCGGCAGGACCGTCGGGTCACCGAAATGGCCCGACCCGGTCGCCGGGTCTGGACCTTTGGTCTGGATGCGCCCGCTGGCTCAAACGACTTCGGAGTGGTCGACACCCCCGAGGGGCGCTGGCTGGTGCGGGGGGATGAACGTCTGCTGAGATGGGATGAAATGCAACTGGCCGGGAGCCATAACGTGGCGAATGCCCTCGCGGCTCTTGCCTTGGGTGAGGCGGCCGGCTTGCCGCGGGCGCCGATGATTGCGGCTCTCAAGGTTTTTCCAGGCTTGCCCCATCGGGTGGAGAAGGTCGCCGAGCGGGGGGATGGCGTCATTTATTATGATGACTCCAAAGGGACCAACGTGGGCGCAACGGTTGCTGCTCTGGAAGGCTTGAGCCGCAAGGTGTTTCTGGTGGTGGGAGGGGATGGCAAGGGGCAGGATTTTTCGCCTCTGAAGGAAGCCTTTGCCCGCTACGCCCGGGCCGTGGTGCTGATTGGCCGGGACGCCCGGACCATCGAGGCGGCGGTGGCGGGGTGCGGCGTACCCTTGATCCACGCGGCTGACATGGATGCCGCGGTGCGGGCGGCCAATGCCCGGGCCGAGGCAGGGGATGTGGTGCTGCTCTCTCCGGCCTGCGCCAGCCTTGACATGTTCCGTAACTATGCTCACCGCGCTCAGGTATTCATCGACGCGGTGCTGCGCCTGCCCGGAGTGCATCCTGCATGAAGCTCCTTGCTGGCCTGTCTGAATTCCTTGCCCGTCACTCCGGTGACGCCAGTGAGGTCACCCGCCGTGCGGCGAGCCGTCTGATGCGCCCGATGGGCCAGCAGCGGGAACTGGATCTAGCGTTGATCTGGTCGTCTGCGGCCCTGTTGCTCCTGGGGTTGGTGATGGTGTTTTCCGCGTCCATCGCCACCGCCGAAGGGAGCCGGATGTTCGGGCATCAGCCAGCCTACTTCCTGATCCGGCATGCGGTGTTCCTGGCCATTGGTGTGATTGCCGCCATCACGGCCTTTCAGATTTCCATGCAGAACTGGCAGCAGATGGCGCCGTGGCTTTTCATCGCAGGCGTGGTCCTCTTGATCGTCGTGCTGATTCCCGGCATCGGGCGGGATGTAAACGGTGCCCGGCGCTGGCTGCCCCTGGGGGTGGTCAACCTTCAGCCTTCCGAATTGATGAAGCTCTTCGCCGCACTCTATGCCGCCGACTATACCGCCCGCAAGCTGCCCCTGATGAGAAGCTTCAAGCAGGGTTTTTTGCCGATGGCGGGGGTCATCCTGTTGGTCGGCTTCCTGCTGCTCAAGGAGCCTGATTTCGGTGCCTTCGTGGTGATCACTGCGATCGCCTTCGGGGTACTCTTCCTGGGGGGTATCAAGGTCCGGCTCTTCGTGCTTCTGGCAGTGGTTGCAGCCATCGGCTTCGTGTTGTTGATCACCTTCTCCGAGTATCGTCGTCAGCGTATCCTGGGTTTCATGGATCCGTGGCAGGATGCCTACGGCAAGGGTTACCAGCTTTCCCATGCCCTGATCGCCTTTGGGCGGGGAGAGTGGTTTGGGGTGGGTCTGGGCGGCAGCATCGAGAAGCTGTTCTATCTGCCCGAGGCGCATACCGACTTCCTGCTGGCGGTGATTGCCGAAGAGCTGGGTTTTGCCGGTGTGCTCACGGTGATCGTGCTGTTTGCGGTGATCATCCACCGGGCCTTCTCCATCGGTAAGCAGGCGGTCATGCTTGATCGGACCTACGCGGCCCTGGTGGCCCAGGGGATAGGCATCTGGATTGGAGTCCAGTCCTTCATCAACATGGGCGTGAACATGGGGTTGCTCCCCACCAAGGGTCTGACCCTGCCCCTGATGAGTTTTGGCGGTTCAGGCATTCTGGCCAATTGTGTGGCCCTGGCGATCCTGCTGCGGATCGACTGGGAAAACCGTCAGATCATGCGGGGCGCCGGATCATGAGCGGGGAGTGTGGCCGATGCCGACCCTGATGGTCATGGCCGGAGGAACCGGTGGTCATATCTATCCGGGTCTTGCCGTGGCGGATGCCCTGCGCGACCGTGGCTGGAAAGTCGTCTGGATGGGACATCCGGACGGGATGGAGGCACGTATCGTACCCGTCAGTGGTTACGAGATGGCCTGGGTGCGTTTCACGGCCCTGCGGGGCAAGGGACTGCTGCGCAAGCTGCTGCTGCCCTTCAACCTGCTGCGGGGCTTTGCCCAGGCACTGGCGCAGATCCGCCGGGTGAGGCCGGATGTGGTGCTGGGCATGGGTGGTTACGTCACCTTTCCCGGAGGGATGATGGCGGCTCTGAGCGGAGTGCCGCTCGTGGTGCACGAGCAGAACTCCGTGGCTGGACTGGCCAACAAGGTTCTGGCTGGCGTGGCGGACAAGGTGGTCACTGGTTTCCCCAATGTGCTCGGCAAAGGCGAATGGGCAGGCAATCCGGTGCGTGCAGCGATCACTGCCGTTGCCCTGCCAGCGGAGCGCTTTGCCGGACGCTGCGGTCCTTTGCGGCTGCTGGTGGTCGGGGGCAGCCTGGGCGCAGCAGCTCTCAATGACACCCTGCCCCGGGCCCTGGCCATGATCCCCGCAGACCAACGTCCCGTCGTGACCCATCAGGCCGGCACCCGGCAGATCGATGCCCTGCGCGCCGCATACAAGGCGGCCGAAGTGGAAGGCGAACTGCTGCCCTTCATCGATGACATGGCGGAGCGCTACGCCAGCGCCGATCTGGTGATCTGCCGCTCCGGCGCCCTGACGGTAGCCGAGCTGGCCGCCGTGGGCGTGGCCAGCGTGCTGGTGCCTTATCCCCATGCGGTGGATGACCATCAGACCGGCAATGCCCGCTTCCTGGCCGAAGCCGGTGGCGCCGTGCTGTTACGCCAGACCGAACTGACGCCGCAGCGCCTGGCCGCGCTGCTGCAGGAAATGACTCGCGAGCGCCTGCTGGCCATGGCCGAGAGGGCCCGTGGCTGTGCCCGGTCCGAGGCCACCATCCGGGTGGCCGAGGTATGTGCGGGCCTCGTTGCATAAAGGAAAAAGAGTGAAACACAAGGTCAAGCACATCCATTTCGTCGGCATCGGCGGCGCCGGGATGAGCGGTATCGCCGAGGTGCTGGTTAACCTGGGCTATGAAGTCAGTGGTTCCGACCTGGGTGAGAATGCGGCTACCCGCCGTCTGAAGGCACTGGGCGCCCGGGTGGACCAGGGACATGCCGCCGGGAACGTGGCGTCCGCCGATGCAGTGGTGACCTCGACAGCTGTCAAGGGAGACAACCCGGAGGTGATTGCGGCCCGCGCCCGTGGCATCCCGGTGGTGCCACGGGCCCAGATGCTGGCGGAGCTGATGCGTCTCAAGCAGGGTATTGCCATTGCCGGCACCCATGGCAAGACCACCACCACATCGCTGGTGGCCAGCATTCTGGCTGAAGGGGGCTTCGATCCCACCTTCGTGATCGGGGGCAAGCTGAACGCGGCGGGCGCCAACGCCCGGTTGGGCAAGGGGGATTTCCTGGTGGCGGAAGCAGATGAGTCCGACGCCTCCTTCCTGCTGCTCACCCCCGTGATTTCCGTGGTCACCAACATCGATGCGGATCACATGGAGACCTACGGGCACGATTTTGCCAGGCTCAAGCAGTCCTTCGTGGATTTCCTCCAGCATCTGCCTTTTTACGGTGTGGCGGTGCTGTGCGATGACGACAAGCACGTGCGCTCCATCATGCCGCTGGTGTCCAAGCAGATCGTCCGCTATGGGTTCTCGGAATCGGCCAACGTTCGTGCTGAAAACATCCATGCCGTCGATGGGCGGATGACCTTCGATGTGGTCCGGGTCAATGGCAGCACCACCCGTCTGCCCGTCGAGCTCAACCTGCCGGGCCGGCACAATGTGCTCAATGCCCTGGCCGCTATTGCGGTCGCCAGCGAGGTAGGCGTATCCGATGAGGCCATCGCCAAGGCGCTGGCCGAATTCAAGGGGGTTGGCCGGCGCTTTCAGCGCTATGGGGAAGTGGCTTTGCCGAATGGCGGCACGGCGACCCTCGTCGACGACTATGGCCATCATCCCGTGGAGATGGCTGCCACCATCGCGGCGGCCCGGGGTGCGTTTCCTGACAAGCGCCTGGTGCTGGCTTTCCAGCCCCACCGCTATACCCGTACCCGGGATTGCTTCGAAGATTTCGTGAAGGTGCTGTCCACCGTCGACGCCCTGCTGCTGGGAGACGTGTATGCCGCCGGGGAGGCCCCCATCGTGGCGGCTGACGGGCGTTCCCTGGCGCGGGCCCTGAGGGTGGCAGGGAAGATCGAGCCGGTGTTCGTGGAGAATATCGAGGACATGCCGGGGGCCATCCTGTCCTCGGCGCAGGAAGGCGACGTGGTGATCACCATGGGTGCCGGGAGTATCGGCGCAGTGCCGGGAAAACTGGTGAATGGCGAGGTTTGAGGACGTGAGCAGTCAATTCGGAAAAGTGGCCGTGCTGATGGGTGGGACGTCCGCGGAGCGGGAGATCTCGCTGATGTCGGGCAAGGCGGTGTTGGCTGCGCTTTTGGAGGCCGGGGTGGATGCCCATGCCTTCGATCCGGCCGAGACCGACCTGCATGTCCTGAAGGAGCAAGGCTACGAGCGGGCTTTCATTGCGCTCCATGGCCGTGGTGGCGAGGATGGGACTGTCCAGGGTGCCCTTGAACTGATGGGTATTCCTTACACGGGCAGTGGCGTGATGGCTTCTGCCATTGGCATGGACAAGTGGCGCACCAAACTGGTGTGGCTGGCCAGCGGCCTGCCGACCCCACGCTTTGCCATTCTGGATGCCAGCACCGACTGGGATGCCGTGGTGGCTGACCTCGGTCTGCCGATCTTCGTGAAGCCCGTGCATGAGGGCTCCAGCATGGGGGCTACCAAGGTGACCGAGGCCGGGCAGTTGAAGGCGGCCTGGGAGCTGGCCGCCCGTTATGATTCCCTGGTGCTGGCGGAGGAGTTCGTGAGCGGTGAGGAACTCACGGCGCCCTTCCTCGGGGAGCGGGCCTTGCCTCTCGTGCGCATCGTCGCGCCGGGTGGCAACTACGACTACCAGAACAAGTATTTCACCGATGACACTCAGTATTTCTGCCCGAGCGGCTTGCCGGAGGCAAAGGAAAGGCAGGTTCAGGACGCCATCGTCCGCTGTGCCAAGGTGCTCGGCTGTCGTGGCTGGGGACGTGCCGACCTGATCCTGCGGGACGATGGCAGCTTCACCCTGCTGGAGATCAATACTGCGCCGGGAATGACCAACCATTCCCTCGTTCCCATGTCGGCGCGGGTTGCAGGCCTGTCCTTCGAGGCCTTGTGCCTGGAAATCCTGGCTGGAGCCCGCCTTGGCTGATCTGCGCTCCACCTCCAACGTTCCTCCCGAGCCGGGCGCCAAGCGTGTCCGCGGGAAGCGTGCGACCCCGTCTCGGGTAGCGCGGGATGGAGGTGGCAACGGGCTGTGGGACCGTCCTCAGCTCCTGGATGTGATTTCGGACACCCTGATGGTGGCGGGGGCGCTAGGGCTGGGTTATGCCGCCGTGGCGGCCATCTCCCACATGCCGGCTTTTCCGCTGCGCGAGGTGGTGGTGACCACGCCTCTGGCCCAGGTGACCTCGGCCCAGCTGGAATATGCGGCCCGCTCGTCGGTGAGGGGCAATTTTTTTACGGTGGACCTGCAGGATGTCCGTGGCGCCTTCGAGAAGCTTCCCTGGGTCCGTCGTGCCGACGTGCGCCGGCGCTGGCCGGTAGGTCTCGAAGTACGCCTCGAAGAGCATGTGGCATCCGCCTACTGGCGGGTAGGCGAGACGGGAGACATGCGGCTGGTCAATCGTTTCGGCGAGGTCTTCACGGCGGCCAGTAATGCCAAGATGCCCATCTTCAGTGGCCCGGAAGGCTCATCCGGGATCCTGCTGGCGAAGTTCGATGACTTCAGCCGCAAGCTTGGACCTCTGGGACGCCAGCTGGTGGGCGTGTCCCTCTCGGCACGGGAGGCCTGGCAGCTCAAGATGGAAGATGGGCTCACCATCGAGCTGGGGCACGACCAGCCGAAGGCCCCCATCGACGAGCGGCTGGCCCGCTTCGTCCGTTACTACCCCAAGGCCAAGGCCCAGTTGAACATGAACGTGGCGGTGGTCGACCTCCGCTACCCGAGTGGTTTCGCCCTCCGGCCGATTCCGTCCGCCCAGCCGGTCGGCAAGAAAGACAGCAAAGGTAAGTAATGAGCAAAGAATACAAGGAACTGATCGTCGGTCTCGACATCGGCACCTCGAAAATCACCTGTGTGGTGGCCGAGCTCAAGTCGGACGGCCGACTGGATGTGGTGGGGATCGGCACGCAGCCGTCGTCAGGGCTCAAGAGGGGCGTGGTGGTCAACATCGAGGCGACGGTGGACGCCATCTCCCGGGTGATCCAGGAAGTGGAGCAGATGGCTGGCTGCAAGATCCGCGATGTCTACACGGGTATCGCCGGAAGCCACATCCGCAGCTTCAACTCCAATGGGATGGTGGCGATCAAGGACAAGGAGGTTTCGCCGATGGATGTGGAGCGGGTGATCGAAACCGCCCGCGCCATGCCTTTGCCGGCCGATCAGCAGATCCTCCACATCCTGACGCAGGAATTCATCATTGATGGCCAGGATGGTGTTCGCGAGCCCATCGGGATGAGTGGCGTGCGGCTGGAGGTGAAGGTTCATATCGTCACCGGGGCCGTTTCCGCAGCTCAGAACATCGTCAAGTGTGTGCGCCGCTGCGGCCTCGAGGTGCTCGATCTGGTCCTGCAGCCGCTGGCTTCCAGCTACGCCACCCTCTCCGAGGACGAAAAGGAGCTGGGCGTGTGCCTGGTGGACATTGGTGGTGGAACCACCGATCTGGCCGTATTCACTCAGGGGGCAATCCGTCATACCGTGGTGATTCCCATCGCAGGTGACCAGATTACCAACGATATTGCCATGGCCCTGCGGACGCCGACCGCGGAAGCAGAGGAAATCAAGATCCGCCACGGGGTTGCCATGCACACCCTGGCGGACGCCTCCGAGATGATCGAAGTGCCGGGAGTGGGCGACCGGCCGCCCCGCAAGCTGTCCCGTCAGGCCCTGGCCGATGTGATCGAACCCCGGGTGAGTGAACTGTACGAGCTGGTCCAGGCTGAACTGCGTCGCTCCGGATACGAGGAGTTGCTGTCGTCGGGCATCGTTCTGGCGGGAGGCGCTGCCATGATGCAGGGCATGGTGGAGCTGGGTGAGGATGTGTTTCACATGCCGGTCCGGATCGGGTATCCCAAGTATGAGGGCAGTCTGTCCGCGGTGGTCTGTGAGCCGCGTTATGCCAATGCGATGGGGTTGATCCTGGAGGGGGCCGCTCAGAAACGACGTGGCCTGCAGGCTCGTCAGACGAGAAATGTGGGGCAGGTCTTTTCGCGCATGAAGTCCTGGTTCGAGCGGAATTTTTGATGGTGAGGATTCCCCCCGTGAAGAGGGGGCTGACAACACAGGAGTGCGCTGCCGTTGCTTATTTAGCGGTAGAATTCCGGACTAATACTAAATAAGGGTACGGTTGCGCTGGCAAACAAGTGGCGCAGTATCTTTTGGAGGCGATCTGAAATGTTTGAAATTGTTGAGAAGGCGTCCGGTGGCACCAGCATCAAGGTGATCGGTGTTGGTGGCGCCGGCGGCAATGCCGTCGATCACATGATCCGTGAGGGTGTTCAGGGGGTGGATTTCGTCATCGCCAACACCGATGCCCAAGCCTTGTCCCGTTGCCTGGCCCCGGTCAAGGTCCAGCTGGGCAAGAGCGGGCTGGGGGCAGGTTCCAAGCCGGAGGCCGGTCGTGCTGCAGCTCAGGAGTCCCGTGACGATATTGCGGCCGCCCTCGAAGGCGCCCACATGTGCTTCATAACCGCCGGCATGGGGGGAGGGACGGGTACCGGGGCGGCACCGGTGGTGGCTGAAATTGCCAAGGAAATGGGCATTCTGACCGTTGCCGTGGTGACCAAGCCCTTTGACTTCGAGAACCGTATCCGTGTGGCCGAGAGTGGTGTTGAGGAACTGTCCAGGCAGGTGGACTCCTTGATTGTCGTGCTCAACGACAAGCTGCTGGAGGTCTTCGGTGATGACGCCGGCTTTGAGGCGTGCTTCCGTTCTGCCGACAATGTGTTGACCAGCGCTGTAGGCGGCATTGCCGAGATCATCAATGTTCCCGGCCTGGTCAATGTGGATTTTCAGGATGTGCGCACCGCCATGGCCGAGATGGGGCGTGCGATGATGGGCTCCGCCGAAGCTGCGGGTCTGGATCGTGCCCGCATCGCGGCCGAGCAGGCCGCCGTTTCGCCGCTCCTGGAGGGTACCGAGCTGTCTGGTGCGCGCTGCGTACTGGTCAATATCACGGCCAGCCGCTCCCTGAAGATGTCCGAAGTCCGGGACGCGGTCCGCACGGTTCAGGCCTTCGCCGCTCAGGAAGCCTTCGTCAAATACGGTACGGTCTTCGATGAGAGCATGGAGGATCGCATCCGTGTAACCGTCGTGGCCACTGGCCTGGGCGCGGTGCGTGCTGCCGTGCGCAAGCCGGAGATCCAGGTGATCCGTACCGGTACTGACAACATCGGCATGGAAGTGGATTACGGCAGCCTCGAAATGCCGGCGGTGATCCGCCGCACCTCCCGGACGACAGTCGAAGCCATGAGCGCCAACGGCATGTCCACCCTCGATATTCCCGCCTTCCTGCGCAAGCAGGCAGACTGAGGAGCTGGGCTGCTGCGGCAGCCTTGATGCAACGCGCGCAGCGGGAGGTCGCCTCCAACCGCTGCGCGTTTTTGCTTGCCCGTCGGGATGGGCCTGCATGGATGAAGCCATGGATCAGTGGGGGGCTGCCCAGTGCAGCAGGCAATGAGCCTGTGTTCCCCGTGTTAAAATTCAATGACTTGAATGCGGGATCCGGATCATGTTGAAGCAACGTACCCTTAAAACTGTCGTGAGTGCCACCGGCGTAGGTCTCCACAGTGGCAACAAGGTCACCCTGACCCTGCGCCCGGCCGCAGTCGACACGGGGGTGGTGTTTCACCGGGTGGACCTGGACCCAGTGGTGGATCTGCCCGCCGATCCTTATGCTGTCTGTGATACCCGCATGTGTTCCGGCCTGCTCCAGGGAGAGGCCAAGGTCAACACCGTCGAGCACCTGATGTCGGCCCTGGCAGGGCTGGGCATCGATAACGTGCATGTGGATGTGGATGCCGCGGAGATTCCCATTCTTGATGGTAGCGCGGGACCTTTCGTCTTCCTGATCCAGTCTGCCGGCATCGAAGAGCAGAAAGCCCCCAAGCGCTTCATTCGTGTCCTCAGGCCCGTCGAGTACCGGGAGGGGGACAAGTGGGTGCGCCTCGAACCCCACGACGGTTTCAAACTGAGCTTTTCCATCCTCTTCAATCACCCCGCCATCGACAGTACCGGCACGTCGGTAACGGTGGATTTCGCCCGGGACTCCTATGTGCGCGAAGTCTCGCGGGCGCGTACCTTTGGCTTCATGCAGGATGTGGAGTTCATGCGTGCCAATGGTCTTGGTCTGGGGGGCAGTCTCGACAACGCCATCGTGATGGACGAATACCGTGTCCTCAATGCCGATGGCCTGCGCTATGCCGATGAGTTCGTGAAGCACAAGGTGCTGGACGCGATCGGTGACCTGTATCTGGCGGGCCACCCCCTGCTGGCGGCCTACAGTGCCTACAAGTCAGGCCATGCCCTTAATAACCAGATCCTGCGGGTGTTGCTGGAGGACAAGAGCGCCTGGGAAATCGTGACCTTCGAGGAGGATGCGAAGACGCCTCCCGCCGTGTCGCACCGCTTCGAGCTCGCCGTTGCCTGAGGGCCTGCCGTGCTGATCCTGCGACTCATCGCAGTGCTTGTGGCGATCGGGATCGGCGCCTCCCTGTTTGCCTTTGTCTTTACCCGTGATCAGCGCTATCTCCTGCTGGGGTGGCGACTGTTCCGTTATGCGGTGATCGTGGCGCTGGTATTTCTGGCGCTGCTGCTGGTGGAACGGGTGTTCGTTCCCTTAGTCTAGCCCGCCCTCTTGACGAAGCGTTGCAGCGCCTGGGCCAGGGGGGAGTCCTCCGGCAGGCTGGCGGCCAGATGTCCCAGGCTGTGCCGTGTGCAGTCACTCACATGGCGACCCGGCGGGGGTGGAGGTGTCGGGCGGTATTCCCGGACAGCCACCTTGACCTTGATGTCCTTCAGGGCCACCCCAGCCCGGCCGAAATCAGCCAGCAAGCTCGGTACGGCCTGGCGCAACTTGACGGCCAGCCCTGAGCTCTCCACGTGCAGGATCAGCTCGTCTCCCTTCAGGTTGGCCACCTTGCAATAATCTGCCATGTAGCCGGGAAGCAGTTGCGCCAGCAGTTTTTGCAGGCGCATCAGGCGTCCCGCATGGGCTTGCAGGCGGGACAGGGCGTCGCCGCTGCCAAGAAAATTGTCGATGGAACTGGCGCTCATGGGGCTTGGAATTAGGAAAAGCGCCCCCATGCTAAGGAGAAGTCGTCACACGGACAAGGGGTGATTACGCCTTGTCCGGCGTCACGGACCCATCCGGTCACCGTGATAGAATCCGGCCTTTGCCGCGTTTAACCCATCCAATTCCATGATCGCAGGCCTCCTCAAGAAGATTTTCGGCAGCCGCAATGACCGGCTGATTCGCCAGTATTCCCAGACGGTGCGCGCCATCAACGCCCTTGAGCCGAAGATTCAGGCCCTGTCCGATGCCGAATTGCGCGGCAAGACCGACGAGTTCCGTGAACGGATTGCCAAGGGTGAGTCCCAGGCGGCCCTGCTGCCGGAGGCCTTTGCGGTGGTCCGCGAAGCCGGCAAGCGTGTTCATGGCATGCGTCACTTCGACATGCAGCTGGTCGGGGGGATGGTGCTTCATGACGGCAAGATCGCCGAAATGCGCACGGGGGAGGGCAAGACCCTCACCGCCACCCTGCCGGTTTACCTCAATGCCCTGTCTGGCAAGGGCGTACATGTCATCACCGTTAACGACTACCTGGCCAGTCGCGACTCGGACTGGATGGGGCGCATCTACCGTTTCCTCGGCCTGACCGTCGGGTGCAACCTGTCCCAGATGCCCCATGACGAGAAGAAGGCCGCCTACGCGGCGGACATCACTTACGGCACCAACAACGAATTCGGCTTCGATTATCTGCGCGACAACATGGTCTATGACCTGTCGGAGCGGGTCCAGCGCGGTCTTCACTACGCCATCGTGGACGAGGTGGACTCCATCCTCATCGACGAAGCCCGGACCCCGCTGATCATTTCCGGCCAGGCGGAAGACCACACCGAACTCTACCTGCGCATGAACGCCGTGCCGCCGCTGCTGACCCGCCAGGAAGGCGAGGGTGAGAACATCACCACGCCGGGGGACTACACGGTAGACCTCAAAGCCCATTCCGTCCTGCTCACCGAGCAGGGGCATGAGCACGCAGAAGAGATCCTGGCCCGCCTGGGCATGCTGCCGGAGGGATCGAGCCTCTACGATCCGGGCAATATCCTGCTGATCCATCACCTGTATGCGGCGTTGCGGGCCCACGCCCTGTATCACAAGGATCAGCATTACGTGGTCCAGAACGGTGAAGTGGTGATCGTCGATGAATTCACCGGCCGTCTCATGGCCGGGCGTCGCTGGTCCGAGGGTCTCCATCAGGCTGTCGAGGCCAAGGAAGGCGTCAAGATCCAGGCCGAGAACCAGACCCTCGCATCGATCACTTTCCAGAATTACTTCCGGATGTACGCCAAGCTTGCGGGTATGACCGGTACGGCGGATACGGAGGCCTACGAGTTCCACCAGATCTACGGGCTGGAAACGGTCGTGGTGCCGACCTCCCGTCCGATGGTCCGCAAGGACCAGAACGACAAGGTGTATCGCACCCTCAAGGAGAAGCACGATGCCATCGTGGCGGATATCAACGACTCCGTCAGTCGTGGTCAGCCCGTGCTGGTGGGAACCACTTCCATCGAAAACTCGGAGCTGCTCTCCGACCTGCTGACCCACGCCAGGCTGCCCCATAACGTGCTCAATGCCAAACAGCATGCCCGGGAAGCAGAGATCGTTGCCGAGGCGGGGCGTCCAGGGGTGATCACGATCGCCACCAACATGGCAGGCCGCGGTACCGACATCGTGCTGGGGGGCAATGTGGAGAAGCCCATTGCCCTGATCCGCGAGGATGAGAGCCTCTCCGAAGCGGATAAGGACGCGCAGATCCAGGCGCTGCGTGAAGAATGGAAGCGTCGTCACGAGGAAGTGTTGAGTGCGGGCGGTCTGAAGATCATTGGCACCGAGCGTCATGAATCCCGTCGTATCGACAACCAGTTGCGTGGCCGGGCAGGCCGTCAGGGCGACCCGGGCGAGAGCCGCTTCTATCTGTCTCTCGAAGATCCGCTGATGAAGATCTTCGCCGGCGAGCGCCTCAACGCCATCATGGTGCGTCTGAAGATGCCTGAAGGCGAGGCGATTGAAGCGGGCATGGTGACCCGCTCCCTCGAAACCGCCCAGCGCAAGGTGGAGCAGCGCAACTTCGACATCCGCAAGCAGCTCCTGGAATACGACGACGTCTCCAATGACCAGCGCAAGGTCATTTACCAGCAGCGCAACGAGCTTCTGGAAACCGCCGACATTTCCGAAACCATCGCAGCCATGCGCGAGGGCGTTCTCCACGACCTGTTCCGCATTTATGTGCCGGTGGAGTCGGTCGAGGAGCAGTGGGACATTCCCGGGCTGGAGCTGGCACTGGAGTCCGACTACCAGCTCCGCTTGCCGGTTGCCGACTGGGTCAGGGCCGACTCCAGCATCACCGACGAGGATATCCTCCAGCGGGTGCTTGAGGCGGGCGCCCAGGCCTATGCGGACAAGGTCGCGCTGGTGGATGCCACAGCCTGGCATGGTTTCGAGCGCAACGTCATGCTGCAAAGTCTGGACACCCACTGGCGGGAACATCTGTCGGCCCTTGACCACCTGCGCCAGGGCATTCACTTGCGCGGCTATGCCCAGAAGAACCCCAAGCAGGAGTACAAGCGGGAAGCCTTCGAGCTTTTTGAAAATCTGCTGCAGGTGGTCCGGACGGAAGTCACCAAGCTGCTGATGACGGTCCAGGTCCGTTCCGAGGCCCAGCTTGAAGAGGCTGAGCGACAGCCGGAGCTGGAGAATGTGCAGTATCACCACGCGGGCTATGACGAAGCGCTGGCCACCGCCAATCCTGAGCGCGCAGTGGCCCCGCCGGCAGCCCAGGGCGCCTCAAGGGCTGGCCGCAACGACCCCTGCCCCTGCGGTTCCGGCAAGAAGTACAAGCATTGTCATGGCAAGCTGAGCTGATTGCTTCTTTGCCTGCAGTGCTGAAAGCGGCCGGTATGTACCGGCCGCTTGCCCATTGTGGGGGGGAGTCTCCCGTGGCATCGTGTCTGAAAATAAAGGAAGGGGTGACCTCAATGGTCCACATGCCCCGTCCGTGTGTCAGCGCGAGGTAAATAAAAATCATGAGCACCAATAAATCCATGCAGAGCCTTGCCGACTGGGTTGCACGCATCCGGGACAAGGAAATGCCTGTTTTTGGGCGCACGGTAGAGTCCTTGCGTGCCTTGCTCAACGACGAGCGGGCATCCGCCGCTGCGCTGGCCAAGGTCATCCTGATGGATCCGGCGATGACTTCGAAGGTGCTGCGTCTGGCCAACAGTGCCTTTTTTAATCATTCCCATCAGGCGGTCAGCACGGTGTCACGGGCAATCGTGGTGGTCGGCTTCAATCCGGTGGCGGAGCTTGCCCTGTCGGTGGCGCTGATCGATTCCCTGCTGGCCGGTGGCATTCGCTCCCGCGTCCAGATTGAGATGGCCCGGAGCTTCCACGCAGCGGTGCAGGCCCGCTGGGTGGCCCAGAAGCATGGGGATGGAGCCGTCGAGGAGGTGTTCATCGCGGGCTTGCTGACCCGGGTGGGCGAGATGGCTTTCTGGTGTTTCGGTGGCGATCCGGCCGAGGCGCTCGATCGTTGTCTGACGGAAGGGCGCATGAGGGAGGATGAGGCCCAGCAGCACGTCCTGGGTTTCCCGCTGCGCCAGCTGTCCGTGGGTCTGGTCAGGGAGTGGAAGCTGGGGACCCTGGCGGCCGCGGTGCTTGAGTTCAATGTCCGTAGCCGTGGCGCAGAGCGGGCCGTCCTGCTTGGACAGCGCATCGTCCGCGCCGCTGAGGTGGGCTGGGCCGCGCCGGCGGGGCAGGCGGTGCTGCGTGAGCTGGTGGATTACCTGGGTATGCCGGCGGCGGCAATCGAAGGGGAAATTGCCGCCAACTCCCAGGAGGCTGCACGGGTGGCGGGCTTCTTTGGTGCTTCCGAGGCGGCAGCCCTGATCCCGCGACGGCCTGCCGCGATGGAGGCGGTGCAGAGTCCGGTCGTACCCACCGGTCCGGACCCGGGCCTGCAGCTCCGGATCCTCCATGAACTGGGTGAGATGGTCCTCACGGGCGCTTCCTTGCCAGACATCCTTCAGCTGGTCCTGGAGGGGATCTATCGCGGGGTGGGGTGTGAGCGGGCAGTGCTGGCCCTGTTGTCCGAGGATGGCCTGCACCTGGTGGGCCGTCTTGCCTTGGGGCCAGGGGCGGACGCCCTGTGTGCAGCCTTCAGCTTCAGCATGGACGGAGATCCGGACGATGCTCTGGATGCGGCCATCGATAGCGGGCTGGCCTGGCGTGCAGGGGGCGTGGAGGAATCCCCACGCAGGTATGAGCGCCTGTGCGCAGTGACCGGGAGCACCCAGTCCTGTCTGGTGCCTTTTGGCGGGCGGGGCCGGCGAATCGGTATTTTCTATGCCGAGCGCAGGGGCCAGGCCTTTGACGACGATGCCTGGCGTGCGATCCGGCACTTTGCCTTGCAGGTGAACCTGGCGATCCGCGCTGGCATGGGCGGGCAAGGGCTGAGTCAGCGTGACATTTGACACGGTTGGCTTTGGAGCCTGGCGCAGGGAAATGTCGACTTTCTTTACACCCCGCCATCAGGGGGCCTGCCCTGGCCTGGGTTTTGGTTGAAAAATTGTTTTAATTCAAATTCTTATTTTTTTATTCAAAATATGGCATGGAGTCTGCTTAATAAAAGCAACGGGTGATTGACGCCCTGAACCCTGGAGAAACCCTGATGAAAACCAAATTCCTTACCGCTGCCGTTGCCCTGGCCATGACCGCCACCGCATCCGTTGCTGCGCCGATGTACATCGATACCAAGCAGGCTTCGCTGGATATCGCCCCCTTTACTGGTATCGGTGACGCAGGTTCCCTCACCGGGATCTTTACCGAGTTCGGTTTCAACCAGCTGCTGGCCACCTCGGTTTACGATCTGACCGATGCTACGGTACTGGGCGCTTTCTACGACACGAACATCGCCAGCGAGCTGACGGGGCTGGGCGTCCCGACTTCCGGTACGGCGATGGATGGCACCACTCCCAGGGCGCTGGTCAACCCGACCGCCGGCCAGGTCAATATTGATACCCTGAGCCCGACCGCTCCAGGCGCAGGTACGGATGCAGAAGGCTTCACCCAGACCTGGGGCCTGAACATTTTCTACCACTTTGACGGTGTCCTGACCGCTTCTGGCCCGGTCTACACTGGTGGCACCTGGGAAATGATCATGACTGACCCGCTGGGTCTGGTCGCCGGTGGTTCCCGCACCGTGATGCAGGGTAAGCTGACGGGCTCCAGCCTGCAGGCAGCCAACCTGGACCTCTTTCTGGAAGTTACTTCCGCTGAGGCCGGTTTCCTGATGATTCAGGACAAGAATGGTAACTGGGCCAGTGCTGGCGCCGGTACCGAGTTCGCTCTGGATACCAACGTCAATCCGCCGATCCCCACCCCCGATCTGCTGCTGGTGGTTGGTACCAACGCCATCCGTCAGACCACTCTGGATGGTTCCATCGCAACCAAGGTGCCCGAGCCCGCTTCCCTGGCACTCCTGGGTATCGGCCTGACTGGTCTGCTGGCGGTCCGTCGCCGTAAGGCCTGATCCGTTCAGGTATGCCGCGCAAGCGGCAGCGGCTCAAAAAACCGCCCTCCGGGGCGGTTTTTTTATAGCCAAAGCCCCCTTGGCCCTTTAGAGTATGGCGGCTAGGTGCCCTGCCGCCAGCGGCTGAGTTTGGGCCTGTCGTTGCACTTAACCGGATTTAGAACGTGGTAGGCACCCAGATTCTTCAAACGGCTGTTCTCAATGTCATCCGTCAGGTCAATCGCAGCAGCGCCGCATTGACTGCGGTCGCGCTGGGCGTGATCGCGATGATCCTGGCTGCGGGCTTCATCGACTGGAACATGCGTTTCGGTCGTGAAAGCACCATCCATTCCCAGCTCGGCCACCTCCAGGTCATGAAGCCGGGCTTCCTGGAGCTCGGGCGCTCCGATCCTTATGCTTACCTGTTGCCCCGGCATGAAGCCGAGTTGCAGCGGATCAAGGAAGGCCCCGGGGTGGTGGGAGTGGCGCCGCGCCTGTTGATTTCCGGATTGGTCAGTTCGGGGGAAACCACCCTGTCCTTCATCGGTGAAGGGATTGATCCGGCGGTTGAGGTCGAGCTTTCCAAGGCCCTGCGTTTTGCCGAAGGGCGGAGCCTCCAGGCCGGGGCGCCCCACGAGGTGATCATCGGCAAGGGGTTGGCCGATAACCTCGGTGTCAAGCTGGGGTCGAATCTGGTGCTGGTGGCCAACACCAAGGGGGGGAGAGTCAACGCGGTGGAAGCCCGGGCGGTAGGAATTTTTCAGTCGGTCACCAAGGCCTACGACGACATCGCCCTGCGCATCCCCATCACCCTGGCGAGGCAACTGATGCGCGTGGAGGGGGAACATCTGCGTATCGTTCTGCTGGACGAGACGGAGCGCACCGATCAGGCTGCCGCCTGGATGCGCGGGATTCTGCCCGAGAGTGACTATCAGGTGGTCCCCTGGTCTCAGCTGGCCGACTTTTACAACAAGACGTCTGCCCTGTTCGCCAAGCAGGTGGGCGTGATCTACCTGATTATCGCGGTCATCATCGTGCTGGCCATCTCCAATACCATGACCATGTCGGTGATACAGCGCATCGGCGAGGTAGGAACCATGATGGCCATCGGTAACCGGCGTCGTGACATTCTCCTCATGTTCATCGCGGAGGGCTTTGTTCTGGGGGCCGTCGGAACCGCGATCGGCCTGTTGGTCGGCTTGGCGCTGGCAGGCTTGATCAGCCTGGTGGGCATTCCCATGCCACCCGGACCCGGCATGACCTGGGGGTATCAGGCGGGTATCCTGGTGACGCCAGGCTCCCTGGGGGCTGCAGCGCTCACTGCGATGCTCACGACGGGTCTGGCCAGTCTGTATCCTGCCTGGAAGGCATCCCGCATGGAAATTGTGGACTCCCTGCGAGCCATGCAATAAGGACGCGCATGACTCAACTCATTCTGCTCGGTTTCCGCAATCTGTTGCGCAACCGCATCCGTACTGCCATCACCCTCGGGGCCATTGTCTTTGGGGTGTGTGGGCTGATTGTTTCCGGTGGTTTCGTCAGGGATATCCTCGTGCAACTGGCCGAGGCGCTGATCCATTCCCAGAGTGGGCACGCGCAGATCGGTCGTGAGGATATTTTCGGTCGGGGGTCCCGCTCCCCGGAAAAATACCTTATCGAGAATCACGATGCCCTCCGGTCTGCTCTCAAGGCGGATCCCGACGTGCAGGATGTGATGGCCAGAATCAGTTTCTCGGGTTTGTTGAACAATGGCAAAACCGATTATGCCGTGATTGCCGAAGGGGTCGAGCCGGATCGGGAGCTCGCCCTGGGAACTCATCTGAGGGTGCTGTCGGGGCGGATGCTGAAAGATGACGACCGGTTTGGCGCCATGCTTGGGCAAGGCGTGGCTGCGGCCCTGAACCTGACTGCCGGTGATCAGGCAACCCTGGTTGTCAGTACGCTCGATGGGGCCACCAATACGCTGGATATCGAAGTCGTAGGGGTGTTTCAGAGCTTTTCTAAGGATTTTGATGCCCGTGCCATCCGCATCTCGCTGGTGGCGGCCCAGGAACTCCTGCTGACCCGCGGAGTGGGGCGCCTGGTGGTGTCCCTCAAGCAGACGGAGGCTACCGATGCCTTTGTCTCCAGGGTTGGGCCGGGCCTCCAGGGCGATCTGCGCATTCTTGACTGGCGTATCCTGAACGATTTTTATCAGAAAACCGTTGATCTGTACCGGCAGCAGTTCGGGTTCCTGCAGGCCATGGTGATGCTGATGGTCTGTCTGAGCGTCATCAATACCCTGAACATGAGTCTGCTCGAGAGAGGCTGGGAGTTCGGAACCATGCGGGCCCTGGGGAGCCCCAGTGGCGCCATCGTCCGACTTATCCTGTTTGAGTCCTTCATTCTCGGGGTGGTGGGCGCAACGCTTGGGTTGCTTGCGGGCCTGGGCCTTGCCCTGTTGATCTCGGGTGTTGGCATCCCCATGCCGCCGCCGCCGAATGCCGACATTGGCTATGATGCCTACATCCGGATCGTGCCCGCTGTGCTGCTGCAGTCCTGGTGCATTGGCGTTGCAGCGACTTTATTTGCGGCGCTGTATCCGGCGTATCGGTCTGCGCGAGTTCCCATCATTGATGCGCTGCGCAGCCGCGGCTGATCCCTTCCCGGTGGGTGTGCGCGGCTGCTCTGCACCCATTATCATTCTGCACTTCACTTTTTTTCCGGCTTCTGAACCTGGAGTTATTCATGCCTGTTCTGCTTTCTGCCCCTCTGGCAGCTGATCTCTTGCCTGTTCCTGGAGTGCGTCTTGGTGTCAGCGAGGCGGGGATTCGCAAGCTGCACCGCAAGGATCTGACCCTGATCGAATTGGCAGAGGGGGCCCGTGTGGCAGGCGTATTCACCCTGAACCGGTTCTGTGCGGCACCGGTGCAGGTGTGCCGGGCGCACCTCCAGGCCGGTGATATCCGGGCCCTGGTCATCAATACGGGGGTCGCCAATGCGGGCACGGGTGAGCCGGGGCTGGTTGCTGCCCGGGCCACCTGTGCTGCGGTAGCTGCTCACCTGGGGCTGCAGGCGAGTCAGGTACTTCCCTTTTCCACTGGAGTGATCCTGGAGCCGTTGCCGGTAGAAAAGCTGATTGCCGGCTTGCCGGCAGCGCAGGAGGCCCTTGCCGAGAACCGCTGGCATGATGCGGCCCACGCCATCATGACCACCGATACGGTGGCCAAGGTGGCCTCCCGGCAGGTGCAGATCGGTGGCAGGACCGTGACCCTGACCGGCATGTCGAAGGGTGCCGGCATGATCAGGCCCAACATGGCGACGATGCTGGGTTTCCTGGCGACTGACGCGGCCGTGGCCCAGCCCCTGCTCGAAATGCTGGTGCGTGAAGCTGCTGATCTGTCCTTCAACAGCATCACGGTGGATGGTGACACGTCGACCAACGACAGTTTCATCCTGATCGCGACAGGTCAGGCGGGCAACCCTGAAATTGGGGATGCCGCTTCCGCTGACTATGCGGCCTTGCGCAACGCGGTAGTGGAGTTGTCCACCTGGCTGGCTCAAGCCATCGTCAGGGATGGCGAGGGCGCAACCAAGTTCATCACCCTGCAGATCGAAGGTGGTCTGGACAAGGAGGAGTGCCGCAAGGTGGGGTATGCGATCGGCCATTCGCCGCTGGTCAAAACGGCGTTCTTCGCGTCCGATCCCAACCTCGGACGGATTCTCGCTGCGATCGGTTACGCAGGGATTGCCGATCTTGACGTCTCGCGTCTGCGGGTGTGGCTTGCCCGTGCCGGTGAGGAGGTTCTGGTGGCGGAAAAAGGCGGTCGGGCGGCCAGTTACCAGGAAGAGGCCGGAGCCCGGGTCATGGCGGCGTCTGAAATCACCATCCGTGTAGACCTGGCCCGGGGGAGCGCTGCTGCGACCCTGTGGTCCTGCGATTTCTCTTATGAATATGTGAAAATCAACGCCGATTATCGTTCCTGATTCATGGGGTGGGGCTGTCCTCTGCCGTTAACTGGAGCCACTCCAGACGACAGCGAAGGACAAGGCCATCACCCTCCTCATCGGGCTGGGGCAGGCGAGACCACGCGCAGTAGGTGGGCACGATGGCCGGAGATGGACTTCGCAGGGTGGCCAGCCAGTGACCTGCATGCCCTTCGTGAGTCAGTGTTGCCCTGACTGTCAGCGGGGTTGTCCGGATCTCTGCAGTGCTGCTTGAGGCTTGGTCCGGACCGAGTTCGTAGCCCTGTTTGCGGATGCCGGGAAGTTTTCCGGCCTGCGCCATGGCCTCCAGCCAGACGCCCCGGGCCGCAGGCTTGAGCAGACCGGCGGCAGACAGGGCATCGAGTTCCTGATTCAGGCGTACTTGCCGTGTTTGCTGGGAGAGGGCCGCCTGCAGCCGCTGTTCTCCATGACTGAGGCGGGTTTGGGCAAGGTTGTTGTGCTGTCGAGCCTCGTTCAGGGCGTTGTTTGCCCGGTACCAGGACAGTACTCCAGTGCTGCTGAGTACTGCGCTTAGCAGCAATGCTGCGCCCCGCCTGTCAAGGAGTCTCTTCGGCTCTGTCATTTGCCCGGGTTCCAGTGGATACGCAAATGGAGTTCAGAACCCGCTGTGGCCGGGCTGTCCAGTTCCCGCTGCAGGCTTTGCCGGGGGTCGAGATCCGGTGGGCGCCGAAGAATCTCAAGGCGGCTGTTCGGCAGGGCGCCCAGGGCGACGCTCAGGTCTTGGTAGGCCCGCAGCCGCTGGCGGCCATTTTCGGGTTCGCCCGGCAGGCTGAATCCCGCAGTCAGGTGTGCTCCCTCTGTGCTTTCCGGGGTCTTGTCCAGCGGATGAAGGGGGTAAGCCCACTCCAGTGTTTCCAGTCGTGCCGTACCATCCGGGGTCCGGGCCAGGGCCTGACCGAGCGCCTGCAGTGCGTCCAGAGGGGCGCCACGGGTCTGCTCGAGGGTCCGTCGGAGTTGCTGAATGCTGTCGAGCATCCGTTCCTGCGCCTCCGACCGGGAAACCGGCAGGCTGGGCTGTGCGGCGATCGCACCTTCCATTTTTTGCAGGCGGGCTTCCAGCTTCTGAGTCTCCAGTCGAAGGGCGTGGGTGTCCTGCCATGTGGGCAGGGAGGCGAGCCCGGCACCCAGACCGATTCCGAGGCCGAGGATCATGATGAGCTTGATGCGCAGTCGTCCCCGCTGTGCTGCCTGGAGCGAAGGTGGAGTGAAGTGGGTGGGCGGGCGCTGGCGTGCCAGCAGGCTGACGATGAAGGGCAGGCTGTTGCCGGGGGGCTGTCCATCGGCAGCCTCGGACCCAGGGAGGGGCATCCGCCTGATGGCCGCGGTCGGCTGGGGTGTGTCGGCCGGGAGAGGGGCGGGCCACAGCAGCATGACGGTGGTGCTGTCTGCCCTTCCGAGCAGCTGCTGTTTGAGCAGGTGTTGCTGGATCCTTGCGGTCTCTTCGTGCAGTCGTTCCTCCACCATGGGGAGTCGGGCGGATGGATCCAGCGGCAGCAGACGACTGTAATGCAGCTGTTGGTGAACCAGACAGGTGATGCGCAAGCCGGCAGGCGTGATCTGGGCGATCAGGTGCGGTGTGTCAGGGATGCCCAAGGGCCGACAGAGCAGAGGGAGCAGAAGGGGAAGGGAGCCAATCCCTTCGAGGCGGTGTGCCGAACGCTCGATCGTGTCAAGCCAGGGGTCGAGATCTTCAGGTTGGGTCAGGGCTGCAAGGAGCAGCCGTTCATCCCGTCTCCCCTCTGTTTCCCGGCCCAGGCTCAAGGCGTCACGGAACGGAGTGTTGGGGAAGTGGCTGTGGAGGCGCCGGTTCAGAAGCTGATGTCGGTCCTTGCCGCGAACCGGCGGCAGGCGCTCCAGCTGGAAGGATTCTCCCGGCAGATCCGCAAGCAGATAAAGCGGATGATGTCCCGGGAGGTGGGTGAGCCAGCTGCCGAAGCTGGCATGCCCCTCGGGGGTGGCCGGGAACAGGGCCGGTGTTTCCGTCAGGGGCGTCAGGCCTCGCTCGTTCAGGTAGAGAATGCAGCGTTGCGCCATGATCAGAGCTTGAGCTGGGTCACGATGTCATACACCGGCATCAGTACTGCCCCCATGACTCCCAGCAGCAGGGTGCCGAGCACCAGGGTCAGGGTGGGCTCAATGCTGGCCTGAAGCTGAGCGATGGCCTCCCGGACATCCCGGTCGTAGAAATAACCCACATTGGCCAGGGCTGAGTCCAGGGCGCCGGTGCGTTCGCCGACTCCGAGCATCCGGGACACCAGACCCGGGAACAGGTCGACCCGACGGAACGCTTCGGAGAGCTGGCAGCCTTGTTCGATAAGCTGTCGGGCTTCCTGCAGACCTTCTTGTAGCGCCAGGTTGCCGATCGCGCCTTCGGTTATCCGGAGGCCGTCGATGATGGTGATGCCAGAGCTGTACATCATGGCGAACAGGTTGGTAAAACGGGCCAGGATGATCTTCCGGCGAATGGGGCCGAGGATGGGGAGGCTGAGAAGTGTCCGGTCATAGTGCCGGCGCAGGCGGATGCTGGTTTTTAGCTGGTGGTACAGTACCCCGCAGCCCAGCAGGGCGATCCCGGCCAGCCAGGGCCCTTGGTGGATCAGGCGCTCGGAAAGCCACAGGAGGGCCTTGGTTTGCCAAGGGAGAGGCAGGTTGGCGTTCTGGAACAGCCGGGCCAGTTCTGGGACCACAAAAACCAGGGCAACGCCCAGTGCGGCAGCGATGGTCATGCAGACGATGGCTGGATAGATGACGATGCGGCGCCCGTAGGCGACGAGTTCGTCGTCCCGTTTCAAGCTGCTCGAGAGGGCGCGCAGGACTTCGGGCAGGCTGCCGGTATGTTCCCCCGCCCTGATCAGGCTGGTAAAAACCGGACTGAATGCGGTGGGATGTTTTTCCAGGGCGAGAGACAGGCTCAGTCCGCCCTCGATTCCCTGGAGAATGTCCCCGATCACCAGTCGAAAACGCGGGTTCGCGATGCTGTCCTGAAGATCCTGCAGACTCTCGATCATGGGCACGCCGGCCTGAAGAAACTGCTCCAGGTGGATGCAGAACTTGATCAGCTCCCGCCGGGAGATGTGACCTGCATCCGGCCAGACACGCCACCGGCCGCCTCCAGTCCGAGAAGTCTCTTCTCCGTGGATCAGGTCCAGAGTCATCCGGTGGAGCCGATGCTCCAGATCCGTAAGTCCGCTGGCGCTGGTCTGCCCCCGGACAATCTTGCCCGTCGCGTCCACTGCCCGGTAATTAAACAGGGTCATGGGTGCAGGCGCCCGCTCAGGTCCACCACCCGGCTCAGCTCTTCCAGTGAGGTGATTCCCGCCAGCACCAGCCGGCTTCCGTCTTCCGCCAGAGGCCGGAAGCCTTTCTGGCGTGCGCAGTTCTGGATTTCCCTGTGGGTGGCATGTCGGGCGACCAGCTCTTCCAGGTCTTCGTCGAAGCGCAGCAGCTCCATGATGGCCAGTCGCCCCCGGTAGCCTTGATGCTCACAGGCCGGACAGCCTTTGGCGTGGGGCAGGAGGGGACGTTCTGCGGAAGGGTCGAGACCCAGCAGGCGCAGTTCGTACTCTTCGGCAGGGTGCATTTCCAGGCAGTGCTGACACAGGCGTCTGAGAAGGCGTTGGGCCAGGATGCCGATGAGGTTGCCGGACAGGATCTCTGCCGGCACGCCCAGTTCCCGCAGGCGGGGCAGGGCACCGAGGGCTGAGCTGGTATGCAGGGTGGAGTAGACCTGGTGCCCAGTCATCGCTGCCTGGAAGGCCATGCGCGCTGTATCTCCGTCGCGGATTTCGCCAACGAGGATGACGTCCGGATCCTGACGCAGCATGGAACGGACCCCATTGGCAAAATCCAGTCGGGCGGCGTCTGCCACGGTGGTCTGACGGATCTGGGGCATCGGGTACTCCACCGGATCCTCGAGGGTCATGATGTTGATGGTCTCGGCATTGATATGGCCGAGCATCGAATAAAGCGTGGTGGTCTTGCCGCTGCCAGTGGGGCCGGTCACCAGGATCAGCCCTTCGGGGCGGGCGATCATCAGCTTCAGGGTGTCAAGGTGGGTATCGCTGAGACCGAGTCCATGGAGCGGGACAATCCCCTTTTGGCGGTCGAGAATCCTCAGGACGATGTTTTCCCCGTGGATGGTGGGCTGGGTGGCGATCCTGAAGTCCACCGGCCTGCCACTGATCTGAAGCGAGATTCGTCCATCCTGGGGAGCACGGGTTTCAGCGATATTGAGCCCAGCCATGACCTTGAGGCGCACGGCCATGGCGGGCCAGCAGGACTGGTGCAGGGCGCGGATCTGGCGGAGCAGGCCATCTAGCCGGTACCGGATTCGCAGGAAGGCAGATTCCGGTTCGAAGTGGATGTCTGAAGCGCTCCGGCGCACCGCATCGGCGAGCAGCGCGTCGATCAGGCGGACCACCGGTTGGGCGTAGTGCTCCCCCGGGTGCAAGAAAGGGGATGGTTCGGCAACTCCGGTCTCGATCTCCCGCAGGATGCCGTCGATGGACAGCTCATGGCCGTAGAACCGGTCGATGGCCTGGTCGATTTCCGAATCGCCGGCCAGCCGGAGTTCAATCCCGGTGTCTGCCGGGAGGAGGGCTCGCAGGTGATCCTGAACGCTGACCGTGTCGCTGTGAGCTGCGGCGAGAATCAGGCGGCGATTACGATCGTCGTGGCTGATGGGGAGCAGCCGCAGGCGCCGTGCCTGGTCCCGATGCAGCAGGGCAAGGGCGGCCTGGTCTGGAATCAGGCTGGTCAGATCGACGCTCTGGCAGGCCAGTGCGTGGGCGAGTGCGTCCCGCAGGGCGGTTTCTGAGACAAACCCCAGCAGCACGAGCTGGCGGCCCAGGGCCTCGCCGCTCCGGGCCTGCTCCCGCAGGGCGATGTGCAGTTGATCGGCGCTGATGAGGCCTCTTTGCCGCAGGCTCTCCCCGATCGGGGGGCGAGGGAGGGTCATGGGCGTGCCTCGTGGGGGAGCAGCTGCGTCAGGCGGGCCCGGGCGAGGGCCGGGTCAAAGCGGGCGGGGTTCTGGAGGGCCTTTTCCAGGGCCTGTTGATACAACTGGACGGCACTTGCCGTCTGGCCCAGGTGATCGTGAGTGACTGCCCGGTTATAGGTCAGATCCGGATCATCGGGGTAGCGGGCATGCAGTTCGTCGTACATCCTGCGTGCTTCACTCCAGCGCGCCTGCAGCGACAAGCTGTCGGCCAGGGTCGCCTCGGCAGCCGGGGCGTGACCGTGCCAGGAGAGGATTTCCCTCAGGGGCGTGTTTCCTCCGGCTGGAGTCAGGCGGTGCAGGCCAGCGTGGGCGGTCGGATCGAAGGGGGTGTGACGGAGGGCTTCCTGGAAATGCCGACGGGCTTGCTCCAGCTGCCCTCTGGCCAGGGCTGTCGCCCCTAGGCCGGTGGCTGCGGGCGAGGACGCGGGATCTAGCTCACGCCAGCGGGTGAAGAGCTGTTCGGCTGCCGGATAGTCGCCGCGTCGATAGGTCTCCAGAGCGTCTTCGGCAATGCCCTGGAGCGCCTTTTCGATCTGTGTCCTGCGTGTAGCAGGGAGGGGGGCTGGCTCGTCGGGGATGCGCAGGGGCGGATGTGTTGCTGATGCTGTTCTGTGCTCCAGGGAGCGCGGGGACTGTAGGGGCAGGGGGGGCAGGATCGGAGCGGGGTGTTCCGCCGTGCCGGAACTCGCCGGGGCTGACGCAGCGATCTGTGCTGGTGGGGTGAGGACCTGAGTGGGAGCTGGGTCTGTGAAGCTTGCAACCAGGGATTCCGCAAGAAGCAGGACCAGCAGGCCTGCTCCCGCCACGGCAAGGAGGATGGACTGCTTTGTCCAGCGCTCAAGGAGAGGCCTGCGCAGCAGGGGCGGGCCCGCCTCTGGAGCGTGGGGCGGAGAATGCAGGGGTGAAGCCTGATCTGGCGGAAGAGGGGGAGAGTTGTTCCCTGAGGGCACTCCAGGTGCAGTCAGGGGTTCCAGGCTCAGGTCGCGCAGGAGCGAGGGGGCATCGTCGATGCTTCGGACAGTCCGGGGGGATAGGCCTTCGGATTTACGTACCACATCAAGCAGCAGGCTCATGGCCGGATCTCTTCTGGGGCGGGAGCTGGTTCAGGGGAAAGGCGTCCGGAGCGCGGCCTGTCCTTGAAAAAATCTGCACCTGGCAGATTGTCGCGCAGCCGGGGGGCCACGACATCCAGACGACTTTCCTTCACCACGATTGGGCGCAGGAAGATGACCAGTTCGGTTTTCTGAACTGAATTGTCGCGTTCGGTGAACAGCTCGCCCAGTATGGGCAGAGCCCCGAGGAGGGGCACGCGCCCGGTCTTGTAGTCCACGCGGTCTTCCATCAGCCCCCCCAGGATGGCTGTTTCCCCGTGGCCGATCCGAAGGATGGATTCGATTTCCCGGGTCCGGATTTGCGGGACGAGGTTGGCCACATTGGCAGGAATGCTGGGGTTGGGATCCCGACGAAAATCGGAAATGCTGGAAATCGTGGGGCGGATGTTGAGGATGATTTCGTCGTGTTCGCTGATCTGGGGTGTGACGGTCATCACGAGGCCAACCGAAACGGCTTGGGGGGTGGTGGTGACGGTGGTGAGGGCGCCGGCGTTGGTGGTCTGGGTCGTGTCGGCCTTGACGTTGAAGTAAACATACTCTTCAACCACCTTGAGCGCGGCAGTCTGGTTGTTCAGGACAGCCAGCTTTGGGCTGGAGAGGACTTTCACCGTTCCGAAGCTCTCCAGCAGCCTGACGGTTGTATCGATACCGTTGCTGCTCTGGTAGGCGAGGCTGAATGGGGTGATGGCGTTACCGGCACTGGTGCCGAGACTGGGACTGGTAATCCCGTAGCGCGTCCCGCTGGGCAGCAGGCGGCTCCATTCGATACCCTGCTGATACGCATCTCCGAGG
>NZ_JAQUVG010000022.1 GCF_028693495.1 Zoogloea sp.
GCCATTGCCCGACAATTAAACAACCGCCCGCGCAAATGCCTCGACTTTGAAACACCAGCGGAGGTCTTTGCGAGGGAAATCATGAACTTTCAACCCAGTGTTGCACTTCAGACTTGAAACCGCCCAGTCTATGATTGGCTCAATGTAAGCGCCGTTCCCCGGTTTGCTGGAAATAACGTAGGTGGTTACGAGAGGAACCTCGACATGGCTGAAGGCGGGGTTAGGGCTCTTCACCGTGCGCGCCCACAGCCATGCGATCACGGTGAGCTTCTGCCCGAGCAGCGGCTTCAGGTCCGGACGCTCGGCGACCATCTCAGCAGTGACCTCGATCTTCGGGTACAGGTGGCCGATGCGCTTTTCCGCCTCCGCCCGCATCCAGGCGCCGTAGCGGCGCACGTCCTCGGCCAGCCCCTTGGCGCCGGACCAGTCTTCGGTCAGCTTGCCCTGCTTGTCGCCGGGGATGCGCGGCCCCACCGGCGCACGGCCAGCAAAGCGCGGCGGGATCTCGATCATCGCCTTGTTGATGGTCACCGCCACCGGGTTGAGGTCGCTGGCGTAGCTCTCCAGCCCCAGGCGCTGCGCCTCCAGCGGCAGCGCGCCCCCGCCCGCGAAGGGATCGTGGAAGGCGGGTAGTTTGTCCGGGTTGAAGAGCTCGGCCGCCTGCGGATGGCCCTTGTTGAGAGCGCAGGTCTCGCGCCAGCTCTTCCAGATCTCCTCCCGGGCGCGGGCGAGCACCTCCTCGTTGTTGGTGTTCTCCCACAGCACGAGGTCTTCGATGATCTTGAACAGGCGCTCACGCTCGATGGCAGCCTTTTCCTTGTTCACTCCCCGCCCCAGGTGGCGCTCGTAGCCGGGGTCATTGACCATCTGCGCAAAGATCACCGCCCGCGCAGCAGCCAACGGGCGACGTGCCCACCACAGGTGCAAGGTGCTGGGGTGGCCGTGGCGGATCGACTTCTCGCGCGCCGCGGCGACGTTGATGGCGTCGAGCGGGAGGGCGACTTCGATGAGTTTCTTGGGGGTTTTGATGGGGATCATCATGTTTCACTTTGTCGTGTCAGCACATGCCGGATGGCGGTCGCAAAGGGCAGGTGTGCAGTATTCTGGATTTCTTCCTGCAGCAGCGGGAGCCACTCGTCCTCGCTGAACGTCTCGGCCATCTCGGCGAAGGCTTCGGCAGTCTGGATGTAGCCGGCCACCTCGGAGCGCCGGATCTGGTTCAGTGCCCCATCGAGGCCCAGGATGCGGATGGTTTCTTTGGCGCGATGCTGGTCGTGTGGCTGCAGGTTCGCCCGTGGGCGGATGGTTCCGTTTGGCGTGAAGACAAGGAGGGTTTCCGGGTCTTCCACATCCGGTTTGATCAGATCTTGGTGCGGGTAGGCGCCGCACTTGTCCTTGTGGTCACCACAGGTGCCCGGTCGGTTGCACGAGCCGAACAGGTTGGGCCACTCGAAGGTGCCCTGCGGGTAGCGGCTGCGCTGGCGGAAGTGCTCGACATGACGATTGTCTTCGCCCATCGGGCCTTCACAGTAGGCGCAGCGGTCGCCCTGCATTGCGTTGAGTTTGCCCCAGATTGCGGCGCGCTCGGCCACGGTTGGGCAGGTATTCGACCACGAGTCTTTGCCATGCTGGTATTGGCTCAGGCCGTTAGGCGGCACAGGGTCGCGATGGAGACGGTGCACGTCAGCCCTCCGCGCTACGATGTGTTTGGGGCAAACGCTGCTTGAAGCCCTGAAGGCGGATCAGACGATCGCACTCGCGCATGACCGGGTGGTCTGCGCCAAAGTGCTTGACCAACTGCGCACGCAGCGCCTGGCCGTCATCGTGGTCGTGCAGATTCTGCTGAATCAGCGCCTGGTAGTCGGCCAGCATCCGGGCTTCCGGAACGTCGGGTACGGGGTCCACGTTCATGATCCGGGCGAGCAAGTCAGCGCTGGACACGCCGCGGGTCATGGAAAGTGGTGGCTGCGCGACCATCCGGCCAGTCGAGTCCGCGCCAAGGATGCGTATGTTCTCGCGCTTGACAGTGCTGAGCACCTGCGGGCTGTGGGTGGTGAGGATGAATTGGGTGTTGGTGAAGGTCTGCATCAGATCGGTGACGATCCTTTGCTGCCAGCTTGGGTGCAAATGCAGATCCACCTCGTCGATCAACGCGATAGCGGGCAGATCCAAAGGGTTCACTATCTGATTGCCCTGAGGAGCAAGGCGACTATTGGCCTGCGCCATCCGCCGGGCCAGGTCCATGGTCAAGCCCAGGACGACACGATAGCCGTCACTCAACTGGCTGACGCGCAAGGTGCGCATTTGGCCGTCGGGCATGATTTTGTCGATCACAAAACGCAGCGGGCGAATTTCTGTGCGCGGGTTCTTGTGGCCCGGCAACAGACGCTCGATGGCCGTCCTGACGGTCTGCAATTCAGGGTGGCGGTAATCGAAATCGCGCCGAGCCTCACGCTCGCGCCGCTCCACGTCCTCCATCGCATTGAACCACTCGAAGGCTGAACGGAAGCGGGAGTCCGGGTCCAGAGCGCCGGCGAGCGCGTCGAATCTGGAAAAGTTCTTCTTGAAGCCACGGCGACGTTGAACTTCTTCCCGGATGGCGCGATTGGTGCCGTAGTAGGCGATGATGGGAAGCAAATACGCCCGCTGATCTGCTTCCGCCTGGACCAAGCTCAGCGTGAATTCGTCAACCTCCTTCAGGCCACGTGCCAGCAAGGCCCGTTGTGACTCCGCGAGTTGTTGTCGGATCGTGGCAGCAGTCACCGCGGCGTCGCGCCTACGCCCAAGCGCCCAGACGATAGGCTTGTCCTCGTAGGTGCGCGCTTCCCAAGCCAGAAGCATGAATGGCTCGCGGCGCTCTCCGGAAGAAACGCGCAGGTCGGTCTCTTTGGCAGTTCGACCTGCGATGCCTGGTAATTTGGTGAGATAGCGACCAAAGCCAATTGCGATGGCGTCCAGAAGCGCCGTCTTTCCCGCGCCGTTCTCGGCGATGATGACGGTGAGACGTTTGCCAAACTCCAGCGTGAGGTCATCGAAGCACCGGAAGTTCTTGAGGTGTAATCGTTCGAGTTTCATAAGGTGTCTGCTGGAGGGTTCGATCTAGCCAGCAACTGGCCCAAATCGAGGTTGATGCTGGTCACCGCCCAGTCTGGCTCCTGAGTGAAAGGGCGTTGAATGTAGCGTGGGCCTTCGACATCATCGCCATCGACCAGCACGACCGCCAGGATGAATTTATCGGCCTGGTTGAGCCCGTAGAGGATCTCGTTGCGGGTGACGGTGACGGTAGTGGCGCCCTTGGCCCGGCCCTTGACCTCGATGTGGCGCGAGGGTGGGATGCGGCCGTCGAAGGCCTGCGGAATGCTGGTTACGTCCCAGCCGCATTTCTGTGCCGAAACGTCGATCACCTCGTGGCCCAGCGCACGCTCGGCGTCGATCACCGCCTGCATCGCGGTGCGCTCGATACGGGCACGCGCTTCGGTGTCGGCCGACCAGCCACCGGCCTCCTGCGACACGCCCTTCCTCTGCATCAAGAGGCCCGCGGGAATCACCAATGCGCCTCCCAGCACGACGGGCGTCGCGGAAACAACGTGCCGCATCGCCAACAATTCCTTCTCGCGCGAGGCGCGGCGGGCGGTGAGGTCGTCAATGGTGCGGCGCACGTTTTCAAGGGTTAGACGCACGTCCTTGCCGGCGGCCAGGTCGTCCTGCAGCTTGATGTAGCGGTCGGACCAGAAGTTGATCTCCTTCACCAGCCGCTCATGGACGGCGGCCAGGGTCTTGTCGACTGCCTTCTCACGGCGGGAGCGAACCTCGTCGAAATGAGCGGGCACCAGTTCGCGCGAGGCGTGGGCCAGGGCAAGGCGTTCGAGGTCCTGCGCGATCCAGGGCGCGGCGAGCACGTCCGGAATCAGGGCTAGGTCGGTGGGTGGGATGGGCTCCAGATCGAGGTGCGGCGCCCAGCCAGCATTGATCGCCTGGCCCTGTGGGTCCAACTCGACGAACTGCATGCGTCGCGAGGCGATGCGGTTCGGATCGCCGCCTTCCTTGACCGCGTGATCCACGATGAAGAGCACCTTGGGCGTGACACCCAGGTCGCTCGGATCGACCAGCACCGCACCTTGCTTAAGCTTGTTGCGATGCGCTTCGAGCATGAGGTCGGTCACTGACTGCATCAGCGGGTGGCCGGGGTGCAGCAGGCTGGCCATCGGCGCACCGACACGGTCGGTGAGGCGTACATACTGCTTCTCGAAGCAGACGCGCTCGTAGCGACGCAGCACTGGGTCGGCGTTGCGACGATCACGGCCGGACATGCGACGGTCGCGCTCGCGGATCAGAGCGGGTACGTTGGGGATCTCGAAGCGGCCGGCTTCACGCGGACGCAACTCGCCACCCAGCTGCTGGAAGGCCTGGTTGAAGAAGGCGCGGATAAAAAAGGGCTGCAGCTTGCGGGCTTCGGCCTTCTCCATCTCTTCCTTCACTGCGAAGAGACGTTTCTCGTCCATCACTTCTTCGCACAGCGCATTACGCTTGATGATTGTTTCGAGGTGCCGGGTATCGAGGGCGCCTTCGATCTTGGTCAGCAGGCGCGCACGCACCGTCGGATCGGCACCGTAGCGGATGGCCTCGATTAGCAGGTCCTTGAGGCTGGCGTCCTCAAAAACCTCGCCCAGGATGTCGAACACCCGGCCACCGAGGGCCTCGCGTTCCACCTCGAGTTTCTCGAACAGGCGCTGGAAAACGTCGCCTTCGCGGGTCTCGGCTGCAACCAAGTTCCACAGGTGGCAGACCTCGGTTTGACCGATCCGGTGGATGCGACCGAAGCGCTGCTCCAGGCGGTTGGGGTTCCAGGGCAGGTCGTAATTGACCATCAGGTTGGCGTTCTGCAGGTTCACGCCTTCGCCCGCTGCGTCGGTGGCCAGCAGCACGCGCACCTTAGGGTCGTTGCGGAACAGCTCCTGAACCTTGCGGCGCTCCTCGCGCTTGACCCCGCCGTGGATCATCACCACGGCTTCCTCGCTACCGATGAGCCCACGGATCTTCACTGCGAGGTAGTTGAGTGTGTCGCGGTGCTCGGTGAAGAGGATGAGCTTGCGCTGATGCCCGTCGGCGTCGTGCATCTCGGGCGTGTCCTGCAGCAGGCGCGAGAGTTCGTCCCACTTGCGGTCCTGGCCAGAGTGCACCACCTGGCGGGCCTGCTCCTCAAGCCCTTCGAGGATGATGATCTCAGCTTCCAGTTCATGAATGGTCTGGGCGGCGGTCGCTTGGTCGACAACCGCTTCCTCGAAGTTCTCGTAGTCCTCGGGCGAGAGGGCGTCGGCCGATTCCCACACATCCTCGGGCAGGCCGTTGGTGCTGTTGAGCGTTTCGGCCAGGGACTGGCCCCTCTGCCGAAGCTTTTCCTCTTCGACCCGGCGCTTGAGCTTGTTGCGCCGGCGCTTGAGCGACTGGTAGATCGCTTCGGGGCTGGAGGCCAGCCGGCGTTGGAGTGAGGTGAGCGCAAACCCCACCGTGCCCTTGCGACCGCCGTCGGCCAGCTTGTCGGCGAGGTTGAACTGCTCCTTCACATAGTCGGTGACCGAACCGTACAAATTGGCTTCGAGTTCGGAGAGCTTGTAATTGACCGTGTAGGCGCGGCGCTCAGGAAAGAGCGGCGTGCCGTCAAACTTGAGCAGGTCTTCCTTGACCATGCGGCGCATCAGGTCGGTGACGTCGACCTTGTGCGCTCCGTCCCTGAATTTGCCGTAGAAGCGATCCGCGTCGAGCAGCGACAAGAAGAGCTGAAAATCCTCCTCCTTGCCGTTGTGCGGAGTCGCCGTCATCAGTAGGAAGTGGCGGGTGATCGACCCCAGCAGCTCCCCCAGCTGAAAGCGCTTGGTCTTGTTGATCTTGTTTCCGAAGTAGTTGGCCGAGAGCTTGTGCGCTTCGTCGACCACCACCAAATCCCAGTGGGACAGGCGCAACTTTTCCTGCAGGTCTTCTGCACGAGCCAGCTGATCGACCCGGGCGACCAGCAGATCGATGTCGTCAAAGGGGTTGCCGCTACGCGACTGCTCAACCTGCTCGCGCGAGAACAGCGAGAACGACAGGCCGAACTTCTCGAACATTTCGTCCTGCCACTGCTCGACCAGGCTGCCGGGCGCGACGATCAGCACACGCCTGGCGTCGGCGCGCATCAGCAGCTCGCGGATGAAGAGCCCCGCCATGATGGTCTTGCCTGCGCCCGGGTCGTCAGCCAGCACGTAGCGCAGTGGCTGACGTGGCAACATCGACTCATAGACCGCGGTGATCTGGTGCGGCAGCGGCTCGACGTTGGAGGTGTGCACCGCCATCATCGGGTCGAACAAGTGCGCGAGATCGATCCGCCAGGCCTCGGCGGCGAGCTTGAAGTCTTCGCCAGGGGCGTCGAACGCCCAAGGCCGCCCGGCTTCGGCCAGTGACAGGTTGACCTCGTCCGTGCGGAATAACATGCGCTCGCGGACCTCGCCGTCCGGAGTCTTGTAGTAGACCGTCAGGGCATTGTCACCAACCGGCTCGGTGGTGACGATGCGGACCACCTGCCCAGGCTCCAGACCTGCGACGGCGGCGTTCTTCTTGATGTCTTCGAGTTTGAGCATGAATGTGAGCGGGCAGGCGGGCGGCGACTCGACGAGCAGGATTGCGGATTATGAAGGATGAGGCGAAAAACCTCGACTCTGGCTTCGGCCAACGAAGGTGTAAGCCTCGGGAAGGGGAGTGGTAGACGACCAAGTTACACCAACGCCTGCCGCCCGGCCGGTAGCCCTGATGCCTGCGGCAGCGGGTCCTGCCGCAACTGCGACAACACCACGCCAAGCGGGCGACGCTCAACGAGCGGCGCGCGCTTGGCCTACGTAGCCCGTGCGCGCCCGGCGCACGGGCGTATGTCTATCCCTCTCACGCGTCGCCCCTCGACGCGTCGTCACTGCTTCACCTCCCGGGAACCTAAGCACCTCGTCTCAAAGGGGCTTAGCTTGGTTTCGATGTCGCTCCTGCGTGGGATCTTACTGGTCGAGGCGGTCCGGTGGGCGGACCCCCGTCACGGATACCCGAGATCGTCGGGAGAGAGGTCCCCAGCATGAAACGGAAACCGAACACCACAGATGAGCCCGTCGCCGTCGTCAGTGAGGACGATATCGAGGGGTGCCGCAATTCGCTCCTGTGGAGCCTGCGCGCAGTAGGGACGGCCGCAGGCTTCCTTAGCCTTGAGGATGAAGAATTCCAGCAGTGGGTCGTCGAAGACAATGACTACTTCTTGATGGTCGTCCAGCTCCTCAAGATGCTGGCTGCCGACCAAGGTTATGCGGAGAGTGTGGCGGACATGCGGGAGAAGGCGGTAAGGAAGATTGCCAAGGCCATCGCTGCCCGGAATGATCCTGATACCGAGGCGCTCATCTGCGCCGAGATCGACTTTGAGCAGCTTCCGTCGATGCCCGATTTCCCCGGGGAGATGATCGATGCGCTGCGTCCGTCTGTCCGCGTCGCCCACTGAGCCGGAGCGTGACCATGAGCTATTGCCAAGTCTTCAGCCGTCAAATCGTAGATCCGAACGGGGATCTCATCGCTCTCAACCAGAACTGTAGGGTTCATCTCGAGCTTGATGTCCCGGCCGTCGTCGTACGTGAAGGGAACTTCATCCTCGGCTTCTACGAAGGGTGGGCGTGTGATGAACTCGTGTTCATCCGGGACGAACTCATCGCCGTCCTGCTGGACCCCTTCCATGCTCCGGCTCCCGACTGGTGCCCGCTCTTTGGCGCTGAGGGTTGAGGCAGTGTGATGATTCGTTCAGTCTTGCTTAGCAAGCGCTGATCGTTGTCGGCCCGGAACGGTGTGATGCCGTTCCGGGATTTTGTTTTTGTGGAGGTTGAGATTGTGTCCAAGGAATTGAAGGCGCTGGAGTACCCTGCGTGGTCCGAGTTCCTCGCGTTCGAGCAGGCTTACCTGCAGTGCCTGATCGACATCGCTCACGCCCGCCGCGGTCGTCCGGTTGTTCGGGACGTGGTTAAGGACGGGGTTGTCCAGGTGACTACCGTCCCGAGGGAAGCGGGCCTCTACACTCCGGATGTACGTGGATACATCGATGGGGGCCTTGTGTTGCTGCGGCAAGGGGCGGTCGGCGCCTGGTTGCTTAAGGTCCGTCAGCTCCGTCTGGATGGCACGGTCTGGGCGGCGCGGCGGGATTTCAAGGTCGGCCAGGATGCGCTCGGCGGTGACGAGCAGGGGCTGAACGCGTGGCATACGATTCGTGAGTACCAGGAGCGGGAGCGCGACCTGCGCTTCTTCGGCGAGTACGCGATGCTGTCGGCGCGCTTCCACTGGAACACCTGGAATCCCCACACGACCACGAAGGCCGATGTGGAGCGTGTCGCCAAGCTGCAGGTTGAGCTCCGATCAGAGCTGGATAAGCTCATGGCCGACCGTTACCTGCGTCGCCACCTGTCGCCCCAGGATCTCGCCGCGGTTCCGCACTTGATGCAGATGTTGGACGGGGTGCGCCAGTCCTTCGAGTTTGTCGTGAAGGAGGCGCCGGGACTGCACCCGTTCCAGCGCTACCACCCCGATGACGGGCGTGGCCTACGGCAGGCCGTTGCGGTTGAGTTGGTCGACCTGTGCTTGTTGTGCTTCGGGCAGTGTCCTGCGTCGATGCTGGAAGAGTTGCTGGCGGGCATGGGGGCCGAATTGCCCTCGGCCTTGTCCAAGTGGCTGCGGGAGCAGATCAAGACCGGTGAAGCCCATCTCGAATCCCAGGCGCAGATGCGCAACTTCGTGAATGTCGGGCTCCCCCGCGACCAGGAGGACGATCCCCGGCGCCCTGCGTATGCGGTATTCCCCTGGTTGGATAGTGCTCTGGCGCGGCATGTCGTTGTCGACGGGGGGGAAGCTAAGGCGGGGTAATGTCACGGGCTTGGCTTCCTAGCGTGATTTCACGGTCAGGCATCCTGAAATCCCGGCCTTGAGCCGGATCTTTCAACCACCAGGAGCCTCATCATGAGCAAGAGCCGTCGTTTCACCCGCCAAATCATCGACCCCAATGGGGACTATATCTCCCTCAACGATCGCTGCAGCGCCAGCATCATCCAAGAGCGTGTGGCCGTCCTGAAGGAAGGGCTGCGGATCATTGGCTACTACGACAAATGGCCTGATCTGGACAAGCTCAAGTACATCCGCGACGAGTTCATTCGTGTCATGCAGGACCCCCGTAACGCGCCTGACCCCGACTGGACGGTGCTCGCCGCTTGAGTAGGTGCATGTGTCATGGGGATGGCCTGTGCGCGGTCCCCGTTTCGATCCTCGATTGGAGATGTGTGATGACTGAACCCTCCTTCCAGTTCGATCCCGCGGGGGGTCGGTCCGAGCAGTTCGATACACGCGATACCCCGTCTGGCGGCTTGCCGCCCGGCGGCGTGGTTTTTATCGGCATGGATGCCGAATGGATTGCCGTGGCCGACGACTGGTGCGATCTCCCCCTCTCCCGGATCTTCGAAGAATGATCCTTTGATCCGGAACCTTCCCTCCACAGCTTGCGGGCATGGCGACAACGCCATGCCCTTTTTATTGCGCAGGAGTGCCTGCATGAGTCCCAATGTGTTGAATGCCACGACACCGGCCGATGACCCGCCGGCGATCGTCCCCTACACGCCATCCGTTTCCGATATCGTTTTCGATCCCCTCAAGATGCTGGAGCGTGAGCGCCAGATCCAGCTCAACGAGCTCCAGATCCTGTCCTCCGCCCCGCCGGGCGTCCTGCTCGAAGGGACCGGTCCGGAAGTGCTCATTGGACTGGATGCCGAGTGGGGTCATGACCCTGCCACCCAGAGCAATCTGGTCACGAGCATCCAGTTCCATGTCGTCGGTGAATGCGGCGAGTTCGCCCACATCCACTACGTCAAGGGCGGGCGGAAGGATGACCGGCCCAAGTTTGCCAAGCTCCTCACCGAGGTCATCCTGATGGCCATGGAGGCGGGTGTCATCCTCGAATGGCCGAAGAGCGTGACCGTGTCGGCCTTCTTTCTGCGGGCTGATCTGACCGCGTTCTCCGACCTGGCGCGCTTCAAGACCCAGCTCGATAGCGTCGGCGGCAGCGTCGGCACGCGGGGTGAAGGCATCGCCTTCGACGCCCACATCGAGCCCCAGGACATCGAGCGCCTAACCCGCTCTCGGCGCTTCATCGTTGATGATGAGGGCCGTGGTCGGGTGTTGCAGGTCCGCTTCGTCGATCTGGTGCGCCACACCCCGGTCGGTACAAACCTCGCCGAAGTGGGCGTGCTGCTCGGCCAACAGAAGATCGAACTGCCGCCGGGCGCCATCGAGAACATGCCGCAGCTCTTGATCGACGACCCGGTTCTCTATGCCGAGTACGCCGCCCAGGACGCCCTGATCGCCGTGTATTTCCTGTGCCGTCTCAAGGAGAGCATCGCCCGCCTGCTCGGTAAGCCCAAGCTCCCGCTCACGAACAGTGGTGTGTCAGTCAGCCTCTTCAAGAAGACCTTGAAGGACGCCGGCCTCAAGTTCAACGAGGTTTTCGGTAGGCGGACGCAGTCCGTCAGCGTCTGGGATGAAGAGAACGGGCGGGTCCGGACGGTCAGCGAAGGTGCCCCGCTGCCGATGCGGACCATTCATGCCGCCTTCGTCACCATGACGGCCCACGGTGGTAGAGGGGAGTGCTTCCACGTCGGCCCGACGCCCGTGGGCGTCTGGTACGACATCGACCTGGCCAGCGCCTACACCACAGTGCTCGCTATGCTTGGTCTGGTGGACTTCGAGCACCCCTACGTGTGCCTGGATATCAAGCAGTTCATCGGCCATGTGCTTGGTTTTGCGTTGGTCGAGTTCCGTCATAGCGCGCACGTCCGCGCCCCTGTGTTTCCGGTCGAAGGGGAGGGCCAGAACCTGTTCTTCGTGCGAAGCGGTATCTCCTACTGCACGGCGCCGGAGATCGAGGCTGCGCTCCACATCGACCCGGACATGGAGATCCGCATCCTCCACGGCGTCATCTACCCGTGGAAGGACGCGAACGTCCGCCCCTTCGAGCCTTTCGTGACCACCATTCGCGACCAGCGTGCCCAGTACCCCAAGGGCAGCTTCGACAACGAGTACATCAAGCTGTGCGGCAATGGTCTTTTTGGACGCACAGGCATGGGCTTGAAGCCGAAGAACGTGTTCGATGCCGGGGCGCTCAAGAGCGTGCAGCTGGAGCCCGACGAGATGACCAACGAGGTCTTCTTCAGCTTCACGATGGGCTTTGTCCGCGCCCTCATTGCCGAGCTGATGAACAGCGTGCCGCGCCATCGCACGCTCGTCAGCGTGACGACCGACGGCTTCCTGACCGACGCGCCCCTCGCCGAGATCGACCAGGGCGGGCCGCTGGCCAGCCGCTTCAAGGCAGCGACGGCCCGCGTAGCGCCCGGCAAACCGATCCTGGAGGTCAAGCACCGAACCCGGCAGATCGTCTCAGCCCGTGTCCGTGCCCAATTCACCGGGCTGATCGACCCGAGCCCGGAGCTCGAGGATGAGAAGCGGTTCGTCCTCGCCAAGGGCAACGTCATCCCCGAGATCGACCTGCCGCCAGGGGAGGTCACCAAGCCCATGATCAAGGCGCTGCAGAACGCCTACATGCTTGATCTGTACCTGAACCGCACGCCCACCTCGAAGACAATGATGCGGCCCTTCGTGAGCCTGCGCCAGCAATGGACGGAAGACCTTGACGTCTTCCGCATCGAGCGGCCGGTCCGTCTCGGGCTGGAATTCGACTGGAAGCGCAAGGCGCTTAACCCGCGCATGCAAACGGTCGGGGAGGGGGCTGCAGTCAAAGGCGAACACATTGCGCTGGATACCGAACCATGGGACACCGTCGAGGAAGCCGAGGCGGTGCGCGTCGTCTTCAACAAGGCTTGGCGGGAGGAGCGTTGCCTCAAGACCCTGGAAGACTGGACCCACTGGGCGGACTTCTCCGGCGGCGCCATCAAGCGCAGGCGCAAGAAGGCTGATGGTGGGGCGGGTATCCACCGGACCCGGGAGGGCGAGGTCGGTGTGTTGCGCCGCACCTTCCTGCGTGCCTATGCCCAGGAGGCGTGGGGCCTCAAGAAGACCGAGACCTATGGCGTGATCGCCGCCTGGCTCACCGACGCCGGCTACCCGACCACGGAAACCGAGCTCAAGAACGCCAAGCGGGCCAAGCTGGGTGAAGGGGTTGTCGGGCTGAATGACGAGGTCAAGGCGCTGCTGGCGGTGCTGCGTGGGCGTTTTCCGGAGCTGGAGGTGGCGAGGTTCGTCGGCGACGTCGATGCGCGCCTGATTGACGCCGAGTCAGTGTAGGTAGCGGGAAGGGGAGTGATATACGACAGAGTTACACCGATGCGGGCGTGACGAGTGGCTGTTACGGCGGTGAGGCAGGCTTGCCGTCATCCTCCAGCGCTCGGGTGGCGGCTGTTGCGACTTGCCAAGCGGGCGACGCTCAGTGAGCGACGCCCGCTTGGCCTAGGTAGGGCTTGCGCGAAAGCGCGAGCCCGTATGTCCCTTGGGTTACGTGTCTCTAGTTTCGGGCTAGGGGGGCAGTATTTGGGTAAAGTTGCGGAGAGAAAAGTAGGCGAGGGCTCTATGAAGGGTTGGTTGTACGTTATTTCGAACCAAGCGGTGAAGGGGATGGTGAAGATCGGCGCTACGGCGAGGGACCCCCTCGCTTACGCGGCGGGGTTAGATAAGGGAGGCCTGCCTTTTCCGCACAAGGTGGGTTACGAGGCGCTCGTGCCTGACATCGAGGAGGCGGAGAGGATCGTTGCTACTGCCCTGGCCGATCAGGCTGAAGGGAAAGGGTGGTTCTCCTGCACTGTCGCTGAGGCAGTGAGGAAGATTGCAGGTGCCATCTCCGGCTCGATCTTGATGGAGACCCGTTACGATGAACAAAGCCGAATTGACAAGTGGTACGACGAGGTTACCAACCCCGATCCGGCTAGGCGTGCTGTCGTGCTATCTGATCCTTCGTGTCCTCCCGACGTTCTGCAGTTTGCATTGGGGAGGGAGGAGGATGAAGGCGTTCTCTTAGCCATGCTGGCGAATCCGTCGTGCGAGGCTCTCGGAAGCGAGCTCACTGAGTTCGCGGACAGAATGAAAGGGAACCGTGCGGTACTTCTTGCCATGGCTTCGAATCACCGTCTGCATTCTGAGGTGCTCGAATCTGTCTACTTGGCGAGAGTGGGTGGGGAGTCACCAGATAGCGTAACCCTTGCTCTCGTGAGAAACCCGAGATTTCCTGTGGGGCTGCTGGTGGATGCGATGCTGGAGTGTGACGCGCCTAATGAAATTATCCCTGCTGTCGTAGCTCGGTGGGATTGCGTGTCGGAAGCACTCGCCATGGCTGTCTATGTGAGCCCAGACAACCCCGTGTTGAGGGCTATGGCCAAGAGGCATCATCGATGGTCCCCCGAAGCGTTTCGAACGCTTCTCGAAGATAGCAAGGAGTCCTGCCCTCCATGTGTCGCTGAGCATCCGGATTGCCCTCCGGATATCTTGGAGGAGCTTTGGAGATCGGGAGATATGGAAACAGCTGAGGCAGTGCTGTTAAATCCTGCTTGCCCGCCGCGGATACTTGTTGAGGCCTCTGTGGCGGGGGAGGCTGAAACGCGTTCGGCTAGTGCAGTAGCGCAGCTCGCCGATCTGGCGATGTCTAATCCGTCGAATCCACTAGTCCTCGTGCAAGCAGCGGCGAGCACGGATGAGTTTCATGCGCTTGCTCAGTCTCCGTTTCCCCGAGTAGTCCTGCGTACTGCCGAAAACCCCGCCTGCCCTTCGGAGATCCTTGCCCTACTTTCTAAGCACGGGGATGCTGACGTGCGCAGAGCCGTGGCAGGTAACCGGTCCAGCGTTCCTGCAGTTCTCTCTGCCCTGGCTTGCGACTCCTCAGAATCCGTTAGGGTGGCCGTCGCTGAGCGTTCTGATTGCCCAAGGGAGGCGCTCGCCAGACTGGCCTGCGACTCATCCGAGAGCGTCAGGATTACCGTCGTTTTGCATCCGGGGTGTCCTGCGGAGGCCCTCGCAAACCTTGCGGACGACAGGGTGCCGGTGGTTCGAGCCGCGGCAGTCCGGAATCCTAAATGCCCGCGTGACGTTCTCGAGAGCTACGCTGCGCATGAGCTGTTTGAGTGGCGTCTCATCGTGCTTGATAACCCTGCATGCCCGGAGCCTGTTGTCGAGATGCTGTTAAAAGATGCTGATCCGCGGGTAGTCGCCGCCGCTAGGCGGATCAAGTTAGGGCCAAAAAAGCCCAAGGCTAAAAGAGTGAAGGAGGAGCCGATTGAGGTCATCCGGGAACGGTTCCGCAACTATGTGCGTAGGACATTAGGTGCTGTGATTGAGGAGTCTGAACTGCTTCGCTTGGCGGAACTCCCAGGTGACGCGAAGAAGAAGTTCGCACAGGCGTATCCGAGTCAGGCGAAACAGCTCGCGCTTTTTGAAAAGTACCTTCTTCCGAGGCTCTCGAAGAGGGGGTGAGGTCGGGGTGTTATGGCCGTCAGGGTGTGGTCGGGTGAGTGACGAGGTTAAGGAATTGATCGGTACCCGGCTGATGCAGCGTAAGCACTGACCTCCGCTTTTCGCGTTGCAGTTGAGGATGCAGGTCACGGGAGTGTAAGGGCCCGACTACTCGACGCCATATCATTCCTGTGATCCGCAAGGGTCACGCCAGCCCCGGCCGCCACAAGGTGTCCGGGGCTTTCTTTTGTCCACGCTCCCGATGCCGCGCTCCGTGGGCATCGGCTTTCATGGAGGCCCGCATGTCCGACCCCACCCCCGCTATCCGTTCCCTGCCCACCTCGACCCTGCTCGGCCTCGTCATCGGCGACGTGGCCGCCGAGGCTATGTCCAGGCGCCCGCTGGTGGAACTCTTTCACTTGTGCGCCCGGCGGCCCCAGGTCTGCGAAACCGAAGCCGATTACCGTGCCGTCCGCATTCTCGACGCCGCCCGGGAGTTGCTGACCCGTGCCTTGAGTGAATCCGTTCAACTCGGTGACCCGCTCGATAGTCCCCAGAAGGTGCGCGACCTGCTGCGTCTGCGCTACGCCGATTTGCCGCATGAAATCTTCGCGGTGGTCCTGCTCGACGCCCAGAACCGGGTCATCGCCGACTGCGAACTCTTCCGCGGGACGCTGACCCAAACCTCGGTCTATCCGAGGGAGATCGTCAAGCTGGTGCTTGAGCACAATGCGGCCGCCGTTCTCTTCGCCCACAACCATCCATCCGGTGTGCCTGATCCGAGCCAGGCCGACATCCGGCTCACCGAAACGCTCAAGCAGGCGCTGGCCCTTGTGGATGTACGCGTGCTCGACCACTTCATCGTCGCCGGCAACGCGACGCCGCTGTCCTTCGCCGAGCGCGGCCTGATCTGACGACCTTGTCTTTCACCTCATCCATCTGGAGGATCAATGTGCTTACTTCTCTGCTTTCCCGCATGGGTCTTGCGGCGGTGCCGGGACTCGGGCCGGTCGTGTCCGTGCTCGTGCCCGTGGTCGCTTACGTCGTGACCCAAAGAAAGGTCGACGTCCGCCTGACGATCGACTGAATCTCGTTACCCCCTTTCCCTTTTCGCCCCCGTGGTCTTCGTGACCCCGGGGGCTTCTTCTTTCTGGAGCCTTGAACATGAACAGCCCTGAAACCATCGTCCAGACACCGTACCGAAAGGTGATCGAAGCGCGTGCGCCCACCCTCAGCGGCAGCAGCGGCATCCGCTACGCTGTGCTCACCGACCCTGGCCGCAGCCGGGTCTTTCTGACCATCCTCGCCAACGAGGGCGGTGGCAACTTCAACCGCGAGATCGTCGCCTTCGACGACATCGAGGAAGCCATCGCCGACCAGCCCGCCGAGACGCCATTTGGCGTGAAGGTCTTCCGGGTGGCCTTCATCGGCAAGTCGAACAACAACGCGGGCTTCCTGGCCGCCGTGCTGGTCCACGCCGGGCTGCTGATGCCGAGCGAGGCTAAGCACAAGTACCTCAAGACGGGTGACTGGCCGGCCTTTGAAGCCGCCGCGCTGGCCTGTGATGAAGCCGAGACTTTCCTGTTCCCGCCCACCTTGCCCGAGGTTGAGCAAGCGGCCGTGACTGGGGGTGCGGTCGTTCCCGAGTCGGACAAACCCGAGAAGAAGAACCGGCGTGGCGGAAACCGTTTGATCCCGGTCGAGGTCGCGCCTTCTGAGACGGCGGAGGGCGACGATGCAGATCATCCGTGACCTGGCGGTCCTCGTCGGCTTGGACGACGCCTTTCTGCGCCAGTTGATCGCCCAGCGCATCGAGGAACGCTGCGACGGGCTGTGCTATGACCCGGACGTGATCGGCTTCTTCATCGTTATGGCGCCGGACGACGGTGTGGGCGAGGTTGAGGCCGCGCTTGGCACACAGCTCCTGCGTAACCCTGTGTCTGGCGTCGAGTATGGACATCCTGACTTCGCGCCGCTCTTCGAGTACGCCGGCCGACATGCCCGCTGGTACGAACTCGTGTTTCTCGGTGCCGGGGATGAGGGCGTCACGCTCTTCGTGCCACGCAACCCGGACGTCGAGCCGCGCCTGCTGGCGCTGGCCGCCGAGTATGCCGTCAGTGAGCAGGTGGAGGTCTAGCCGGTGGGCCGCTCCGGCCCTAATGACCACCCGCCTCTACCCGTGTTTGAACCCCGATGCCCGATGCCTTAACCGCATCGGGCGTTTTGCTTTCTGGAGCTTGAAATGAACGCTGCAACTGAATTTCGTTTTCCGTTTGGTGACGTCGTCGCCACCCCCGGAGCCGACGCCCTGCTGCGTGAGCACAACGTGGCCCCGGTCCGTCTTCTGGCAAGGCACTTGTCCGGAGACTGGGGGCAGGTTTCGTCAGATGATGCGCAGGCCAACGAGGCCGCTATCGTAACGGGGGGCCGGATTCTGTCGAGCTACGCGGTAGGTGGACAAACCGTCTGGCTCATCACTGAAGGCGACCGGTCGGCGACGACGTTCTTGCTGCCCTGCGAGTACTGACCATGCTGGCCAGCCACCACCCCGTTCCGCTTGATGCGGGTGTCGCCCGCCTGGTCGAGCAACTGGACGACAACCGCCGGGAGGCCTTTGAAGAGCGTGCCGGCATCCTCCAGTTCGATGCTCGGCTGCCGCGTCTGGACGCCGAGCGGCAGGCCCTGATTCAGACCCTGGCTCGTCATGGCTTGCCTGGGCGGGAGCTCTTCATCGCCCTGCAGGCCGAGTTTGAGGGGGCGGTGCAGTGGGTGCTCGTTTCCGATGAAGCTGAAGGCCGAGCGCGCCTGTTGAGGCTCGGCGCCTCAACGGTCGTGCGGGTCGATACCCGCGAGGTGCTTGAGGTGCAGTTTGGTGGGCTCGCCTGGCTGAGCACGACGGCGTAGCGCCCCGCCAAGCCGGCTGAACCGGCCGGTAATGGACCGGGGCGTGGCAGCCCCGGGCGCGCCTGAGTCCGCGCCGGTCGATCACCTCAGCCTCTGCAAGCTGTTATGAGCGTGCGTCCCCATCGCCGTGCCAGCGGACGACGGAGACGTAAGACCTGAGCTGCCGGCCCGCTTTATCACCCATCCCCCCTCCCGACTTGCCGCCCCGCATTCCGTGGGTCGGCTCCTTTTTTGGCGCGGAAGCCAGAACAAACTGATAGCGAGTTGCCGATTCGGCCCTCGCCATGCTCGGCCGCCCCGGTTCCTATCCGGTCGCGGCCGTTCTTTTTTCTTGTCAGGAAAGGACCATCACCATGGCCGAGAGCAAGACTTTCGATTTCACCAACCGGCGCATCAAGGCGCTGCCGCCCCAGTTGCCCACCGCCGCCGCCAACGCCGCGGCTTACTCCGACTCCGCCGTGAGTGGCCTCAAGCTTGAGGTCACCAAGACGGGCCGGAAGACCTTCATCTTCCGGTTTGTGCTGGACGGCCAGCGCGGTTACGCCCGTATCGGCGAGTTCCCGGCGATCGATGTGGCCGAAGCCCGCAAGGCGGCAATGGAAATGAAGGGGCAGGTCGAGCGCGGACTCAACCCGAACGATGTCCGTGATCGCTCCCACGCCGTGATCCCGACCTTCCGGGATTTTGCGATGGACGAGTTCGTTCCCTACATCCTGGAGATGGGGAAGCGAACCGCCAAGGATGACATTTCCAAGCTCAACCACCACCTGCTGGCGCGCTTCGGCGACATGAAGCTGACCGCCATCGGCCGCCGCGACATCGAGCTCTATCACGCGGCCGTGCGCGACAGCCACACTCCCGCCACGGCCAACCGGCACTTGGCGTTGCTCAGCGCGATCTTCCGCCGAGCGGTGGAATGGGAGCGTGTCGAGAAGAATCCCTGCACCGGGGTCAAGATGTTCCGCGAGAACAACGCCAGCGAGCGCTTCCTGACCGAAACCGAGATCGCCAAGCTGGTGCAGGCGATGGATGCCGACCCGAATCGCACCGCTGCCGCTGCACTCAAGATGCTGCTGCTGTGCGGAGCCCGCCGGAACGAGGTCGCCAAGTTGAAGTGGAGCTCGTTGGACCTGGAGCGTGGCGTCTGGCTGCTACACGGTGATCACACCAAGAACGGCAAGACCCGCCGGATCGCGTTGAGCGATGCCCTGGTCGAGCTCCTGCAGGCTCGGCCCAGCCGCGGTGTGTCCGAATGGGTCTTCCCGGGCCGTGATGGCCCCGAGAAGCCTATCGACAACCTGACCAAGCCGTTCAACCGGATGCTGAAGGCGGCCGGGCTGGAAAAGGCGCGCATTCACGATCTTCGTCACACGCACGCTAGCATGTTGCTGGCGAGCGGCGTGGATGCTGTTGTCGTAAAAAATGCCCTTGGCCACAGCTCCTTGAATGTCACATCTCGGTACCTGCATCTAGTCGATACCAGCCTGAAGTCGGCCTCGGAAGCGATGGCGCGGGTGGTGGGTCGGGCGGCCGAAAGCGCTGTCACTGAAGTAGTTTAGTGGGGCGAGCGAGCCGCGAAGAAAGAAGACGGAACCGGGGTGGCCTGAGGGCCACTCCGGGTTTGTGCCGAATTTTTCTTGGCGGCTGGTATGAGTCCGACCTTGAATTCCGTGCGTTCGCACCTACATTCGATATGCCCTATTCACGCCGGGGCGATGAAAGCAGGCTGTTGGTAATCGCCTCCTTCTCACGAAGGAGTGCGCGTGTATCAGTTGTCTGATGTATTGGTCTGCTTGCTGCACCTTGTGCGGTGTGCGGTTTGTTTAAAGCTGGCGTTCTTGATGGCAAGTTCGGGGGATGTGCCTCGTGCCATCATCGAGTTGATTAAGGCTGTGGCCCATGGTTACCGTGCTTGGTCTGCTCGAAACGCGCTGAAAATCGCCGGAGTTTCTCTATCGCGTAGATGCGCTTTGTTTGTCAAAAAGTTGCCCCGAAAGCTGAGTCTCTTTCGCCGAGGGGATCGTAAACGTTGTCCTCGAACCAGGGAGGGTGGCAAGAATCGATGATTGCAGTTAGTTCTACGCTGTAAAGCCTTGTCCATCCGGGAGGCGATGTCCTCCTGATAACTTCACGGTATGTAAGTGGTATGCCGTGAAGGAAGTGCGTGAGTTTGATCAACTGGACCTAACTTGAGGTTTCCTTGTGCCTGTTCCCGAGCCGTTCGAGCAGTTCACGCTAGATCTCCTTCCTGAGGAAGAAGTGTCTTTGCGTGCTTCAACTGCTGACGATGGGGATGATGACTTCGTCTTGTTCGTGACCGATGAGAAGTCTTTGTTGGACGTCCCGGTACGAGTCGCGCGGGTTCCGGCATTCGGTGATCGTGATGTGCTTATCGAGAGCATGCTGCCCGCAAGCCGATCCTTGCTGCACCTTGTTTATGAGGTGCTGGTAAATGGTGAGTGGAAGCTGCAAGAGCTGCGCATTAAGGATGCCGCGCCACTCCGGTTTGCTTGTCCAACCAGTCCAAGAGTCTATGGCGGGAATGAGCCTCTTGAACGATTACGACCACTTATCGGTCTCCGCCCGGAAGTTCGGGCCCCGCCAGTGATTGGCGGCAGCCTTGGATCACGAAGCCCTTGCCGCACTGGAAGGGCTTCTTTTTTTGTGGAAGCTGGTTATCAGGTTTGTGGCTTGCCGGATCAGTCTTCGCTCTCGGCGGTGCCGTTGGCCAGTTCTTCAGCGGTGGCCGGGCGGACCGCAGCGACCGTGCAGGTGAAGACCAGGGCTTGACCGGCCAGAGGGTGGTTGCCATCCAGGGTTGCCTCATCACCATTGATCTCGGTAACGCGGTAGACGATGACTTCGTCGTCGTCGTCTTCATCCGTTGCTTCGCCTTCCAGCTCCATGCCGATTTCGATTTCTTCGGGCAGCTTGTCGAGGGGTTCGATCTGCACCAGTTCTGGGTCGTATTCGCCGAAGGCCTCGTCGGCGTGGAGCCGGACGGTGACCGTGTCGCCGATGGTCTTGCCGTCGAGCGCTTCCTCCAGCTTGGGAAACAGGTCGTCGTGGCCGCCGTGCAGGTAGATGAGGGGCTCCTTGCCGTCATCGACCTCCACGCCCTCAGGGTTGGTGACGCGGTAGTTGAGGGTGACGACGCTGTTCTTGATGACGTTCATGGGTACGGATTCCTGGATGAAGGATCGAATGATGGGGGCGATGTGGGTTCGTCGGCTTGCAGGGATGGGGCGCTGTAGTGTCGCAGGTAAAGATGAACGCTTGGGGGGGCGCTGGAGCGAACTGCCGATTGGTCGCCCGCAACGGATGGCTTGGCCGGGGAAAAGGCTACCCGGAAATGGACCGAACCACGGACTAAATGTCCGCGTAAAAAGACTTAGGCCACCCGGAGGTGGCCTAAGTCTTTGAAATTCTTGGTGGGTTGTGAGTGGCTCGAACACTCGACCTACGGATTAAGAGTCCGCTGCTCTACCAACTGAGCTAACAACCCAATTCCCTGAAGCTGGTAGGTCGTGCGGGATTCGAACCTGCGACCAACGGATTAAAAGTCCGCTGCTCTACCAGCTGAGCTAACGACCCCTTCAGAGAAGTTGCGCATTATAGAGACTTTTAAAGACGTGTCAACAGTCTCTGGATTGGTCAGTCTCTGAGTTGGTGACGGAGGGAGAGGGTGGCGCCAGCGAGGATGGCTGCGGTGGTGATGAAGGCACCGAGGCTGAGGGTGGACAGGCCGCTGAGGCCCTGACCAACGGTGCAGCCGAGGGCGGTGACGCCACCGGCGCCCATCAGCATGGCGCCGATGATGTGGCGGGCCAGGTCCTGGGGGTCGCGGAAGCCCTCCAGGCGGAAGCTGCGGGTGCTGAGGGCGGCCAGCGCGGATCCGGCGATCACCCCCACCGCCAGGGCGATGCCGATGGTGACGGTTCGGCTTGTGTCGGTCCAGAGCATCAGCAGGTCGAGGGTGTAGGCGTAGGGGGCCACGAAGCTGAGGGATTCCATGCGTCCGCTGTTGGTGGCGAGGAAGGCTGGGGCAAGGGTCTCCGGATCTTCGGCGATATGGGCGAAGTGACCGCTGAGGAGCCAGCCGGCGACGATGGTGAGGCCGATGATGAGGCTGCCCAGGAGCGGTGCCGGTTGCCAGAGGCTGCGGCTGGACAGGGCGAAGAGGCCCAGGCTGCCACCGATGACGAGGCTGCAGGCCAGCCAGGCGCTGGCGCTATCGAGACCGAAGCGGGTGCTGAGCAGGCTGGGCAGGTCCTGGGGGCTGCCGAGGGGGAGGGCCAGGGGCTCGAGATAGGCGACCCGCCAGCTCCCGAACAGGCCGCGCAGCGTCATGTAGGCCGAGATTCCGAGGAAAGCGAAAACCACCAGGGATTTGAGGTTTCCGCTGCCCAGGCGGACAAGGGTCTTGGCTCCGCAGCCGGACGCGAGGGTCATGCCCACGCCGAACATCAGCCCGCCCACCAGATGGGACATCCAGGCCAGCCGGCTGCCGGTATAGACGCTGTCGTGGACGTCGATGAGACCTGACAGGTGAAGTCCGGTGGTGCCCAGCAGTGCGATGGCGGCGGCCAGTGCCCACATGCGCATGCGGGTCCAGTCTTGCATGATCAGGATGTCGGCGACCGCACCCATCGTGCAGAAGTTGCTGCGTTGATTGGCGAAACCGAACACCCCTCCCAGGCCGAAAGCCAGCCAGGCGATGGTGGCAGGGGTAAGGAGCGCGGTGCTGTCCATGGCGGGCTTTCCAACGCCTAACGGTAGTGGGTGGGGTCCGCCACGCCGGCGGCTTCGAAGCCAGCCCGGCGCAGCCGGCAGGCGTCGCACAGACCGCAGGCGCTGCCATCGTCATCGGCCTGGTAGCAGGAGACGGTGAGGCCATAGTCCACGCCCAGGGCCGTGCCACGGCGGATGATGTCTGCCTTGGAGAGGCTGATCAGGGGGGCGTGGATGCGTAGCCGGTGGCCCTCGACGCCGGCTTTGGTGGCCAGGTTGGCCATGTTCTCGAAAGCTTCGATGAAGGCCGGGCGGCAGTCCGGGTAGCCGGAGTAGTCAACCGCGTTCACGCCCACGTAGATGTCCCGGGCTCCGAGGACTTCGGCCCAGGCCATGGCGATGGAGAGCATGATGGTGTTGCGGGCCGGGACGTAAGTGATCGGGATGCCTCCGTCCACGCCGTCGGTGGGAACGACCAGTGAGGCGTCCGTGAGGGCGGAGCCGCCAAACTGGCCCAGATCCACGTGGGCGGTGCGGTGGGCGACGGCACCGAGGGCCTGGGCAACCCGCTGGGCGGCCGTGAGTTCGGCGGCGTGGCGCTGGCCGTATTCGACCGACAGGGCATAGGGATCGAAACCGGCGGCACGGGCAATGGCGAGGCAGGTGGCGGAGTCCAGTCCGCCGGAGAGGAGGACGAGGGCACGGGGGCGTGGAGGGGTCATGGCTTCTCCAGGGGTGTGGCGTGTAGGGGGGGAGTCCGCGTCAGCGACCGGGTTCGTTGCCCCAGATGATCTTGTGGAGCTGGACCTGCATGCGTACCGGCAGGCGATCCCGGAGGATCCAGGCGGCCAGGTCGGCGGGCTTGAGTTGCCCCTGCACCGGCGCCATCAGGACCGGGCAGCGTTCGGTCAGGTGATGTTCGGCCATCTTGGCTCTGGCCCATTCGTAATCGGCCTCGCTGGCGAGTACCAGCTTGACCTCGTCGCGGAGGGTCAGCAAGGGAAGATTGGCGAGCAGGTTGCGGCCTTCCTCTCCGGAGCCGGGCGCCTTGAGGTCCATGATCCGGGAAACCCGTGGATCCACCCCGGAGATGTCAAGGGCGCCGCTGGTTTCCAGGGACACCGAGTAGCCTGCATCGCAGAGGGCGGTGAGCAGGGGCAGGCAGGCTTTCTGGGAGAGGGGCTCCCCGCCGGTGACGCAGACCGTCTGGCATCCGTAGCCCGCCACCTCGGCCAGGATCTCGTCCAGGTTCCGGGGGCTGCCGCCGGTGAAGGCGTACTCCGTGTCACACCAGCTGCAGCGCAGGGGGCAGCCGGTGAGCCGGATGAATACCGTGGGCAGGCCGGTGCGCGAGGTTTCCCCCTGCAGGGAGTGGAAAATCTCGGTGATGCGAAGGGTGACGGGGCGACCGGTGGAAGACATGGCAGAGGCTGCGCGGTGAGGCGGAAAGATCAAGGGACTGCCGCCCCGGCGCCTGGCGCGGGGCGGGCAGGGGTAGGGCCTTACTTCTTCAGACGCTGTTTGGCGATCTGGGCGGCGGAGCTGTTCGGATACTTGCCGATCAGCTTTTCCAGGCTGCGGGTCGCACCGGGGTTGTCATTGCGGGCCTGCTGGGTGTTGGCCAGACCCAGCAGTGCATCCGGGGCCCGGCTGTCGTCAGGCCATTGGTTGGCTACCTTGGCGTAGTGCTCGGCGGCTCCGGTGGCGTCCTTCAACTGGTAGAGGGCACTGGCGGCCCAGAAGTGGGCGCTGGGCAGGAAGCTGCTGTTGGGATAGGCCTTGGTGAAGGCGATGAAACCGCTTGCTGCTTCCCGATGCTTGCCACCCCGGAGCAGGGTGAGGGCTGCCTCGTAATCCCGGCTCTCGGCGGCCGGGTCCACGGGGGCCTGGAGCGTCTGCTGGGGAGCGTCGCCGGGGGCGCCGCTCTCCACCTTGCGCAGGCGGTTGTCCAGGTCCACGTAGAAGTCCTTCTGCCGCTTGTTGGCATTCGCCAGATCGTTGGTGAGGACCTCGTTCTCGCCGCGCAGGCGGGAGATCTCGGTTTTCAGCAGTTCGATCTGGTTGGCAAGCTCAAGCTGGGCCCGGGCGCTGGCCTCCAGCTTGTCAAGACGGGTGGCATGCTCGTTGCGCAGGGTGTTGATGCGCGCACGGGCTTCCTCGTCGTCAAACAGGCCTGCCTGGGCCTGGGCGGCCAGGCTGCTAACCAGGAGCCCGGCCAGCAGGCGGGGCAGAAGGGGGCGGAACATCAGAATTCACCCGAGTAGAGCATGTCGCCGCGACGGTTGGCAGACCAGCAGGCTTCGCTGGCGTCGTTGCAGCTGGGCTTTTCTTCGCCGAGGCTGACGGACTCGACCTGAGCTTCAGAGACGCCAAGCAGGGTCAGGGCCTTCTTGACGGCGTCGGCACGCTTCTGGCCGAGGGCCAGGTTGTACTCGCGGCTGCCGCGCTCATCGGTGTTGCCCTGGATCAGCATCTTCATCTTGGGGTTGGCCACCAGGAACTTGGCGTGGGCTTCCACCAGCGGACGGTATTGATCCGTGATCACGTAGCTGTCGTAGTCAAACAGCACGCTGCGCTTGGACAGGATGTTCTTGGGGTCCTTCAAGGCGGCGATGCCGGCGCCGGCGGCAGCGTTGGCGTCCACCGGCACGACACGGTTGGCATCCACACCGCTGGCGGAGGCGCTGGAGCGGTCTTCGACGGCCGCGCCGGACTGGCCGTCGGTGGACGGGGCGGAGGAGCAGGCGGCCAGCAGGCTGACCGTCAGCAGGGAAAGGGCGAGACGGGGGTATTTCATGGTTTGAGCTCCGTGAGCGGTCGCAAGGCGTTAATGGGTATGTCTTGTTTTTATGGGGTGTGTCAGTTGCGTGGTTGCGGACCCCAGGCGGGTTCGCGGACATCGCCCGATTGTACAGACAGCCGCTGCTTGACACGACCATCCGACGACACTGCAGCCAGCACACCCCGTCCACCGACTTCAGTGGCGTAGAGGATCATGCGACCGTTGGGGGCGAAGCTGGGTGACTCGTCCTTGGACGAGTCAGTGAGGATCTGGGTCTGGCGGGAGGCCAGGTCGAGCAGGGTGACCTGGAAACGGCCGCCGTTGCGGGAAACGTACACCAGGCTCTTGCCATCGGGTGAGGGACGCGGGCTGACGTTGTAGCCGCCTTCGAAGGTGACCCGCTGGGCGTCGCCGCCGCTGGCCGGGACCCGGTAGATCTGCGGGCTGCCGCCCCGGTCGGAGGTGAAGTAGATCCATCCGTCGGAGGACCAGGAGGGTTCGGTGTCGATCCCGGAGGATGAGGCGAGCCGGCGCACGCCGGAGCCGTCAGCATTGACCGTGTACAGCTGGGACTGGCCGTCCTTGGTGAGCACCACCGCCAGGCGGCTGCCATCGGGAGACCAGGAGGGTGCGGAGTTGGAGCCCTTGAAGTTTGCCGCCACGTTGCGCTGGCCGGTGGCGAGGGAGTGCACGTAGACCACCGGCTTCTTGGCTTCGAAGGAGACGTAGGCCAGCCGGCTGCCGTCCGGCGACCAGGTGGGGGAGATGATCGGCTCCCGGGAGGCCAGTGCGGTCTGGGCGTTGCTGCCGTCCGCGTCGGCGATCTGCAGTTCGTAGCGGGAGCCCACCTTCAGCACATAGGCGATGCGCGTCGAGAATACGCCGGGCTCGCCAGTGAGCTTCTCGTAGATGTAATCGGCGATGCGATGGCCCGTGGTGCGGTACTGGTTGGGCGTCATCACCAGGGCCTGGCTGCCCAGGGCGGCCTGCTTGGGTGTGTCGAAAAGGCGGAACAGGACCTGATAGCGGCCCGCCCCGGAAGGGCTCAGGGTGCCTACCGCAAAGGCGTCGGCACCCCGGGAGCGGATCCGGTCGAAATCCGGCGGGGTGTCGGCGCCCATGGGGGAGGGGCCGAGCTCGACCATTTTGAAGAGACCGCTGCGCTCCAGGTCGGCACGGACGACATCGGTGACGGCACGGGGGAGGGCGTTCTCCCCCTGAAAGGCGGCGATGGCCACCGGCATGCGGTTGGCGCCGGCACCGGTGATCTCGATGGCGAGCTGGGCCTGGGCCAGGGAAGACGCAAGCACCAGCGCACAGCCCGGCAGGGCGCGGCGCAGAAGGGACAGGATGCGTGAGGTCATGGGCGGGGGCTCAAGGGTTTAGTCGCGGAGCGGGTAGAACTTCAGCTCCAGCGTACGGTTGAAGAGTTCTGATTTTTCGGGTTTGGGCAAGGGGCTGGATTTCTGGATCGCCCGTTCGATTGCACCATCCAGCTGAGCGTTCCCGGTGGAGCGCTTGAGGCGGACTTCGATCACCGAACCGTCGGGTAACTGGTCTACGTAGAAGATCGCAAAGGGGTCGCCGCTGACGCCGGGGGGCAAAACGATGTTGCCCTTGACCTTGGCGCGGATCTTCTCCACGTAGGCATCCATTGCCTTGTTGCGGGCGGCCGAGGCCTTGGCACCGGCGACCCGGGCGAGTTCTTCCTGGAGCTGCTTGGAGTGACTGATGTTCTCGCTGTCCCGGGCCATCAGCTCGCGCATGCGCTTGTCTTCGAGATCGCGGGCGCGCTTGGCGTCGGCTTCGGCCTTGGCCTTCTCGGCCCGGGCTTCTGCCTTCGGGTCCGTCTTGGGCTCGGGCTTTGCTTCCGGCTTTCTGGGCTCGGGTCTGGGTTCCGGCTTCTTCGGCTCTGGTTTCTTCGGTTCGGGCTTGGGCTCCGGTTTTTCAGGTTTCCTGGGTTCTGGTTTGACCGGTGGCTTTTCCGGCTCTTTGGTCACAGGTTTCGGGGGAGGCTTCTTGGGTTCGGGGGCCTTGAGGGCGATCTCCGGCTGCTTGCGTGGCGGCGGTGCCCGCTCGGGTTCGGGCGCGGGCGCCGGAGGGCGGGGCCGGGGCGGCGGGGGCGCCAGTTCGACGGGTGGGGGCGGTGCGGGCTGGGGGGGGGGGGCGGGGGGGGGGGGGGCCCGGGTGGGGGGGGGGGGGGGGGGGGGGGGGGGGGGGGGGCCGTCACCAGTTCCACCTCGACGATCTCGTCGAGGCGGTTCTGCCAGCGCACCCCAAAGAACAGGAAAAGGCCGAGCAGCACATGGACCAGCAGCGCAAGCGCCAGGGAAACCCATTTGCCGCGCTCGTTGCCGGGCAGGGCAGGGTTCATTGGGCGCCCTTGCCGACCTGAGTTTGCAGGCCGACCTTATTGACGCCCGCGTTGCGCAGGTCGTTGAGGGTGTTCATCACCAGTTCGTATTTCACGTTTTTGTCCGCGGCAATCACTACCGGCTGTCCCGGATTGGCGGCCACGACCGACTGCACCTCGGCAATCAGGTCCCGGCGGGTCAGCGCCTTTTCCGGGGCATTGCTGGTGGTGCGCAGGGCCAGCTCGCCGTCCTGCTTCACCTGGACGACCATGGCATCGGTGGGCGGTGCAGGGACTTTATCGACGCTGGGCAGGTTGACCGAACCGGACTGGATCATCGGTGCGGTGACCATGAAGATCACGAGGAGCACCAGCATCACGTCGATGTAAGGGACGACGTTGATCTGGTTCATCAGGCGGCGTTGACGCATGGCGGCGGGGCTCCGGTCAGCGCAGCTGGCGCTGGAGGATGTTCAGGAACTCCTCGGTGAAACTTTCGAAGCGGATCGCGGTGCGGTCGATGTCGTGGGCGAAGCGGTTGTAGGCCACGACTGCCGGAATTGCGGCGAACAGGCCGATGGCCGTGGCCACCAGGGCTTCGGCGATGCCGGGCGCCACGTGGGCGAGGGTGGCCGAGCCCACGTTGGAGAGGCCGCGGAAGGCGTTCATGATGCCCCACACGGTGCCGAACAGGCCCACATAGGGTGAGACCGAACCGACGGAGGCCAGGAAGGCCAGGTGGGCTTCCAGATCATCCACCTCCCGCTGGTAGGTGGCCCGCATGGCCCGCCGGGCGCCATCCATCACGGCGCCATGATCCATCGTCTTGCCGCGCAGCTTGGCGAACTCCCGGTAGCCAGCCTCGAAGATGCGCTCCATGCCGGCCGCTTCGTGACGGCTGGTGGTGGCGCTCTGGTAAAGGGCGTTCAGGTCGCCGCCACTCCAGAAGTCCCGCTCGAAAATGTCGGTTTTCTTCTTGGCGTCACGAATCTGGAACCATTTGCGGAAAATCCAGTACCAGGACATGAAGGACACGGTGGCCAGCATGGCCATCACCAGTTTGACCAGCAGGCTGGCATTGGCGATCAGGGACAGGATCGAGAGATCTTCAGTGACGTTCATCGGGGTTTAAACCAGGGTGGCGAGGTGGTGACGCATGGGGGTGGGGATGGCGATGGCCCGCTTGCCACTGCGGGACACGCAGGCAATGGTGACTTCCGCCTGGAAGATCGGCTGGCCCTTGCGAAGTACCTGCTGGGAAAAGACCAGGCTGGCCCGTCCCAGTTTGCTCAGGATGGCGTGGACGTCCAGCAGATCGTCCAGCAGGGCAGGCTGCAGATACTCGGCCTGAACCCGGCGTACCACGAAGAGGACGTCCTGTTCGTGGGCCATTTGCGCCTGTTCAAAGCCGATGCTGCGCAGCCAGTCGGTGCGGGCACGTTCGCAGAACTTCAGATAGTTTGCGTAATAAACGACGCCCCCCGCATCGGTGTCTTCATAGTAGACCCGGACGGGCAGCACGAAGCAGGGCTTCGGTGCAGTGTCGGAAGGGGTGGGGGGGGCAGGCATGGCAGCATTTTACAGTACGGGGGGCTTGTGATCGAAACGGCTTGGTTTCGTTCAATGTTTCAGAATGTAGGCATCCCCCCTTCTGGTTCCGGGTAGCCCGTTGTAATTGCAGCGCTCCTGTGCCTAGAATCGCGGTCTTGACGCAGGGTTGGTGCGATTCGTGCATGCATTGACACCTGTTGTTGTGCTGATTTACGGCACAATGCGTCCGATAACGTGCAAGAGTCGCCATGCTGGGTCGCCGGCTACCCGCCGGTTTTTGGGCCTGACAGCCGATTCATGGGAGGAAAGAGACATGGGTGCAACCACCGCGAGTAATGACAAGCTGTTGACCGAGGCCGAAATTCTGGTAATGCCGGAAGACGACTACATGAACCCGGCTCAGCTGGAGTTCTTCCGTGATCGCCTGACCCGGATGCGCGAAGAACTGCTGGACAACGCGGCCAGCACCGGAGCTCACCTGCGTGAGAACGAGCTGGTGGCCGACCCGGCCGACCGGGCTACCGTCGAGGAAGAACATGCCCTCGAACTGCGGGTTCGCGACCGTGAGCGCAAGCTGCTCAAGAAGATCGATGAGGCGCTCGGGCGTATCGCCGAGGGAGACTACGGCTGGTGCGAGGAGACCGGTGATCCGATCGGGATTGGCCGCCTGCTGGCGCGCCCGACCGCGACCCTGTCCATCGACGCCCAGGAACGCCGCGAGCGTACCCAGAAGCTGTACGGGGAATAGCGGACCGTCCGGTCTGCCCCGGTGCGGCGGGACGGCCATCCATTTTCATGACCGTTCCGGCTCATCTGGTTCCTGTCACGCTGCTCACCGGTTTCCTGGGCGCAGGGAAGACCACCGTTCTCAACCATCTCCTGCGTCAGCCGGGGATGGCAGGGACGGTAGTGCTCATGAACGAGTTCGGTGCGGTTCCTCTTGATCATCTGCTCGTCGAGCGCATCGACGAGAATTTTGTCCTGCTGGAATCCGGCTGCATCTGCTGCACGGTGCGCGGTGATCTGGCCCGTTCCCTGCGGGATCTCTTCATGCGCCGTTTGCGCAGGCAGCTCCCCGCCCTGGACCGGGTGGTGATTGAAACCACCGGTCTGGCTGATCCCGCGCCGGTGATCTTCACCCTGATGAAGGACTTCTTCATTGCCGAACGTTACCGCCTGGACGGCGTGGTGACGGTGGTGGATGGGGTTTTTGGCGTGGCCCGGCTCGCCTGCCAGCCTGAAGCGGTCAAGCAGGTGGCCATGGCGGACCGGCTGTTGCTGACCAAGGGTGATCAGGCCTCGTCTGCCGCTCTGGATGCCCTTGAGGCGCTGCTCTCCGGGCTCAATCCGGCAGCCCCGCGCCTGCGGGTTGTGGCCGGGCAGGTGGATCCCGCTGTTCTGCTGGATTGCGGGCTGTGGAGTCCCGCCACCAAGACGGCTGATGTGGCCCGCTGGCTGGCCGACGAAGCGGTGCTCGCCCAGGCCCGCGCCCGACCAAACCCCTATGCCCCGCGCAAGAACGCACTGCCCGCCGAGCCGGATCGCCATGACGCGTCCACCCATGCCTTTGTGGTGAGGATTTCCGAGCCGGTGGCCTGGGGGGAGTTCTCGACCGCCCTTGACCTTCTTCAGGGATTGAAGGGAGCGCAGTTGCTGCGGGTCAAGGGCATCGTGAATGTCCGGGGGGAGTCGCGACCCCGGGTGATCCAGTGTGTTCACCACCTGCGCTATCCGGACGCCACCTTGCCTGCCTGGCCTGATGACGACCGGGATACCCGTCTGGTGTTCATCGTCCGTGATCTGGAACGGGACATCGTGGACAAGGCGTTCGCCTGTTTCTGCGTGGCCCATGCAGAGGGCCCCGGGCGATGATCCGGCTGCGCCGAATGTCCACACTGCTGCGCGCTGTCCTGGCACTGTTGCTGGTATGCGCCCAGGTGTTCGCGGCGGCCCATGCCATGGGGCATCTTGCTGATCTGGCGATCCAGCTGCGCCATGAGCCAGGCGCCGGTGTCACGCCCGATCCGGGCAGCCTTCCCGACACAGTGCACCACGGGCACTGCCTGCAATGCCTTGCTTCGGCCTGTCTGGGTTCAGGTCTTCCGGCGGCCACCTTCCTGCTGACTGCCGGCCTGCCCATCCAGCTTCTCCCCGTGGCCGTTCTGCCGGTCACCCGGGCTGTCCGTCTTCCCCGGCCGCATAGCCGGGGGCCTCCCCTTTCTCCTGCCTGATCCGTTCCTTTGTCCGGTGCTGCCCCTGCAGAGCCGGCTGACTTCCTTTTGTTTGGACTGATCCCGGGAGATCTCCTCATGATGTTTCTTCGTCCTGCCACCGTGTGCGTGGCCCTTGCTGCTGCCTTTCCGACCCTCGCTTCCGCTGCGTCCGATGCGGACCTCAAGCAACTGCGTCAGCAACTCAAGGAATTGCGTGATTCCTATGAGCAGCGTATTCAAGCCCTCGAAAGGCGTCTTGCCGATACCGAGAGCCAGGCTGCTTCTGCGGTCACCCGTGCCGTTGCGGCAGACCAGACTGCGACCAGTGCCGTTCAGTCGGTAGCCCAGGTGGAGGCCCGCACCGTGCAGGCCCAGGCTGCCGCCGACAGCGCTGCCCGCAGCCCCGTCGCCGCAAGTGCCTTCAATCCGTCCATTTCGCTGATCATCGATGGCAAGTTCACCCGCTTCCAGCGAGATCCGTCGGCCTACCGGATCGATGGCTTCATCCCCTCCGGCGGCGAGGTCGGCCCCCCGCGCAAGGGCTTTTCCCTGGGGGAGTCTGAATTGGCCATTTCTGCCAATATCGACCACCTGTTCCGCGGCAATGCTCGTTTTGCCCTGGCTGAGGACGATGGGGCAGGCGTCGTTGAAGTGGAAGAGGTGAATATCGAGACCTTGTCCTTGCCCGTGGGCCTGAAGGTCAAGGCGGGCCGTTTCCTGTCCGGCGTGGGGTATCTGAACCAGCAGCATCCCCACGAGTGGGACTTCAGTGATGCGCCTCTGGCCTACAAGGCTTTCTTCGGCTATCGCCTGCAGAACGATGGCTTGCAGGTGCGCTGGGTGGCTCCGACGCCCCTGTTCCTGGAGTTTGGTGCGGAGATGGCGGGGGGCGAGAAGTACCCGGGGGCTGAACGTAATCGCAATGGCGCAGGCCTGTGGACGGCGTTTGCCCACCTGGGCGGCGACATCGGCGCCTCCGCCGCCTGGCAGGCAGGCCTCTCCCATGTGCGTGCGAATCCCCGGGAGCGGGGTTTCGAGGATGCCGGGCTGGCCCATGCCTTCACTGGGCGCAGCCAGACCTGGATCGCCGACTTTGTGTACAAATGGGCACCCAATGGCAACAGCAGGGACCAGTCTCTGAAGATTCAGGGGGAATACTTCCAGCGCAGCGAGAAAGGGGATCTGGCCTACGATGTGGACGGCGCAGCCACCGATCACGCTGCCCGCTTCCGCCAGTCTGGCAGTTATCTGCAGGCGGTTTACCAGTTCATGCCCAGGTGGCGGGTGGGGGTGCGCGGTGATTGGTTGAAGTCCGGGACCGCCCGCGTGGCTGACCTGACTGCGGGGGAGCTGCCCCTGGTGCTGGCAGGCCACGATCCCAAACGCCACACGGCGATGGTGGATTGGTCTCCCTCCGAGTACTCCCGGGTCCGTCTGCAACTGGCCAGGGACATGTCCCGCGACCGCGAGACCGACAACCAGGTGTGGCTGCAGTACATCATGAGTCTGGGTGCCCATGGCGCTCACAGGTTCTGAGGAGGAGATGATGATCAAACTGATCCGTCGTCTGTTCGTGCTGGCCCTGGCCCTGGGCGCCTGGCCTGCTGTAGCAGCGCTGAACGTCTTTGCCACTGTCCCGGAATGGGCGGCCCTGGCCAAGGAGATTGGTGGGGAGTCCGTACAGGTGTTCTCCGCCACCACCGCGCTGCAGGATCCTCATCGCATCGAGGCGCGTCCGTCCCTGATCGCCCGCGCACGCAGCAGCCAGCTGGTGCTTGCTACGGGCGCCGATCTGGAAATCGGCTGGTTGCCCCTGGTGCTGCGGGAGTCGGGCAACTCCGCGCTCCAGCCTGGCCGTCCGGGGTACTTCGAGGCCACCGCCGCGGTGCGCATGCTTGAGGTCCCGGTCCGGGTGGATCGGGCGGACGGTGACGTCCACGCGGCCGGCAACCCTCACATTCAGACGGATCCCCGCAATCTCCTCAAGGTGGCGGAGGCCCTCGCGGCGCGTCTGGTCCAGCTGGATGTAGCCCATGCGTCCACCTATCAGGCTAATCTGGCAAGTTTCAGCGCACGCTGGAAGACGGCCCTGACCCGCTGGGAGCAGGCGGCTGCACCCCTGCGGGGCATGCCCGTGTGGGTCCAGCATCGGTCCTTTCCCTATCTGTCCGACTGGCTCGGTTTGAAGGAGCTGGGGGCTCTGGAGCCTAAACCCGGAGTCGAGCCGGGGAGCGCCCAGTTGGCCGGCATTCTCGAGCGTCAGAAGGGCACGCCAGCAAAAATGGTGCTGCGCCCGGCCTACTCCCGGCCGACCTCCTCGGCCTGGCTGGCAGAACGGGCAGGAATTCCGGTGGTGGTGTTGCCCTTCACGGTAGGGGGGACTCCGGAGGCGGGCGACCTGTTTGCCCTCTTTGACGATACGGTGCGCCGCCTGCTGGCCGCCGCACGCTAAGGAGATGAAGATGGTCGAGCCCCTGCTGCAGGTGGAAAGTTTGTGTGCCGGCTATACGGCAGCGGTGGCTGGCCCCTTCAGTTTCAGCGTGGGCCGGGGAGAAATCCTCGGCCTCGCCGGGCCCAACGGCGCCGGCAAGTCCACCCTCTTGAAGGCCCTGTGGGGGGGCGTGCGGGTGTTTTCCGGGGCTGTCCGCAAGGCTCCGGGCCTGCAGATTTCCCACCAGGCTCAGGGCTTCGATGACCTCCGGGGCGTGCCCCTGACCGGCCGCGAACTGCTGGCCTTGACCGGAGCCTCCGAGGCCGGCCTGCCGCCCTGGCTGGCCGGGCGTCTGGAGGCGCGCCTTGATCGCCTGTCCGGTGGGCAGTTGCAGTTCCTGCGTCTGTGGGCCTGCCTGGCGGCGCCGGCCGACCTGATCCTGCTGGATGAGCCCACCAACAACCTGGACAAGGCGGGCGTGGCCCACCTGGTGGATTGGCTGGGCAAGGCTCATGGGGAGCAGGGTATTGTGCTGGTCTCCCATGATCATGGTCTGATCGATGCCGTATGTACCCGGGTGGTTTCCGTAGGCGAAGGAACATGAATACGGACCTGCTGTTTGATCCCCTGTTCCGGGTGCCGTTCCTGACCGGTCTGCTGCTGGCGGGGCTGCTGCCGCTGATCGGCATGTACCTGCGCCTGCGTAATGAGTGGCTGGCGGCACTCGCTTTCGCCCAGATGGCGTCAGCGGGGGCCCTGCTGGCCATGGTGCTGGACGGGCCGATGATTCTTGGAGGATTGCTGGCTGCGGTGGCCGCAGCACTGGTCAAGGGGCTTGTGGCCCGGGCTGGCGCCAGCGCCTATGCCCTGATGATGCTGCTGGCCTGGGGGGGCGGTATCCTTTTGGTGGCGAATCACCCTCTGGCCGAACAGGCGGGGCACGCCCTCTTCGACGGGCAGCTCTATTTTACCGGAGAGGGGCACCTGCTCGCGGTGGCGCTCACCGTCGTGCTGGCGCTCCCTCTGCTGCTGCGTCTGTCCCGCCCTCTACTGCTGGCCCGGTTTTTCCCGGAATTTTACCGGGCCCGGGGGCTGAGTGTACGGCCCCAACTGCTGCTCTTCGACTTGCTGGCCGGTCTGGTGGTAGCCCTGGCAACGGTCAGTCTGGGGGTGATGGCCGCCTTTGCCCTGGTTTTTGTGCCCCCCCTGATGGCTTATCGTCTTGCGGCAGGCTGGCGCGCTGGTCTGGTCTGGTCTGCGCTTATTGGAATGGGCAGCTTCGTCCTGGCCTTTGGCCTCTCCCTGGTGTTCGATCAGCCTTTCGGGCCGGTATGCGCAATGCTTCTGGTTATGCTGAATGTCATGCTCGCTGTGAAATCCGTCCGGGAGTAATTCACCGGGAGCGTGCATTCGTCGATGGTATGCTGTTCAATCACGGAAAATGAACAGGAGGATGAAGGAGTGGTGCTACCCTTTTTCGGCAAGAAGCCTGTCCCTGCCGGAAGTTCCGCTCCCCGTTCCCGGGCCGGCACTGGCGCGGCGCCCTCCCGGTCCCCTTCCGCCGAGTCTGCCAGCAGGCATTCGGGGGGGCCCCGGACCGAAACCTCCAGCCTGGACTTCACCATTGCCGGTGGCGATCTCAAGGGTGTGCTGGCCGAATGTGCCGGCAAGCTGAACGTTGAGGAGGGCGTGGGCGAGATGGTCCCGGCGGTCGAAGAGGCCGCGATCCTGTATGCCAATGGCGCCGATGGAGATGCCCGGCAAGTGCTGGAAAGCGCTCTTGAAGGGATGTTGTCCACCCACGACCGTTTTGTCCTGTGGGGCATGCTGCTGGATCTGCTGCGTCTCTCCGGCCAGAAGGAGCGGTTTGAAGCCTTGAGTCTGGCCTATGCCACCGAATTCGAGCGCTCGCCGCCGCCCTGGCAGGATTTGTCCGGTCAGGCGCCCCGTGCCGGAGGGGGCCGTACCCAGACCGTAACCCTCAGTGGTGTGCTCGCTGCTTCGGCTGCCGCCCAGTTCGCCCAGCTTATCCAGATTGCCATGCGGACCCGCAGCATGCGCATCGAGCTGACCCGGCTGCGGGGGGTGGAGCCGTCAGGCGCCGAGTTGCTGTTGCGGGCTGTGAGGGGTTTGCGCCGCGCAGGGGTGAAACTCACCCTGGCCGGTGTCGCCCACCTGGTGAACCTGCTGAGCGTGCAGGTCAGGCCTGGTCATCGGGAGAACCAGACCCACTGGCTTCTCCTGCTCGAAGTCCTGCAGTTCACCGATGAGTCGGATCGCTTCGAGGAGCTGGCACTCGATTACGCCATGACCTTCGAGGAGTCCCCGCCGTCTTGGGAGCCGCCTCTGGCCCTTACGACCAGCCAGGTTGAGGCGGTCAGCGTCTCCGAGGAGCCTGATGCCTATGTGCTGGAAGGGGAAATTGCCGGTCCCAACACCGAAATCCTGCGCAAGATCACTGCCTTCGCGGGGGACCGTACCAAGGTGGAAATTGACTGCAGCCGCCTGCGGCGGATGGATTTCGTCTCCGCGGGCACCCTCTTCAACATCGTCTCCCAGCTCCATGCCCAGGGGCGGCTGGTGATCATCAAGGGCGTCAATTCCATGGTCGGTGCCCTGATGCAGGTGATGAGCCTGCATCAGGTGGCCCGGATCGAGCCGCGAAGCTGAGGCTCCGGTTTCGATAAAGTTTCCATCGGGGCGTGATCACCCCCTTGTTTTTCCTCTCACTGTCCCCAGCTAAGCGCGATGGAACAATATCACGGCACCACCATTCTCTCTGTCCGGCGGGGCCGGCACGTGGCCCTCGGCGGCGACGGTCAGGTCACCCTCGGCAGCATCGTCATCAAGGCCAGCGCCCGCAAGGTCCGGCGGATCTACCAGGACCGCATCCTGGCCGGTTTCGCGGGCGGCACGGCCGATGCCTTCACCCTTTTTGAACGCTTCGAGGCCAAGCTTGAAAAGCATCAGGGCAACCTGGTCCGCAGTGCGGTCGAGCTGGCCAAGGACTGGCGTTCCGACCGGGCCCTGCGCCGCCTCGAGGCCATGCTGGCGGTGGCGGATCTGGACAACTCCCTGGTCATCACCGGCAACGGTGACGTGCTGGAGCCGGAGCAGGGCATCGTGGCCATCGGCAGCGGTGGCGCCTACGCCCAGTCTGCTGCCCGGGCCCTGATCGAGAACACCGACCTGCCGCCGGAAGAGGTCATCAAGAAGTCCCTGACCATCGCCGGCGACCTGTGCATCTACACCAACCACTGTCACACCATCGAAGTGCTCAAGCCATGACCCAGATGACGCCTCCGGAGATCGTCTCCGAACTCGACAAGCACATCGTCGGCCAAGGCAAGGCCAAGAAGGCGGTGGCCGTGGCCCTGCGCAACCGCTGGCGGCGGGCCCAGGTGGCCGAGCCCCTGAAGAGCGAGATCACTCCCAAGAACATCCTGATGATCGGCCCGACCGGTGTGGGCAAGACCGAGATCGCCCGCCGCCTGGCCCGCCTGGCCAACGCGCCCTTCATCAAGATCGAGGCCACCAAGTTTACTGAAGTGGGCTATGTGGGCCGGGATGTGGATACCATCATCCGCGATCTGGTCGAAATCGCCATCAAGAGCCACCGGGAACAGGCCATGAAGAAGGTCCGCGACCGGGCCGTGGACGCGGCGGAGGACCGGGTCCTCGATATCCTGCTGCCACCGGCCCGCCCCACCGTGGGCTTCGGCAGCGAGTCGGCACCCTCTACCGAGGAAAACGCCACCCGTCAGAAATTCCGCAAGAAGCTGCGGGAAGGGTTGCTGGACGACAAGGAGATCGAGATCGATGTGGCCGTTCCCGGCATGACCGCCGAGATTATGGCGCCTCCGGGGATGGAGGAACTCACGGGCCAGCTCCAGAGCATGTTCCAGAATCTGGGCGGTGGAAAGAAGAAATCCCGCAAGCTCAAGATCAAGGAAGCCATGAAGCTGCTGGCCGATGAGGAAGCGGCCCGGATGGTCAATGAGGAAGACCTCAAGACCGAAGCGCTGCGGATGGTGGAGCAGAACGGGATCGTCTTCCTCGATGAAATCGACAAGATCGCCACCCGCTCCGACAGCCACGGGGCCGACGTATCTCGCCAGGGTGTCCAGCGCGACCTTTTGCCCCTGGTGGAGGGCACGACGATCAGCACCAAGTACGGAATGGTCAAGACCGACCACATCCTGTTCATCGCCAGTGGGGCCTTTCACCTGTCCCGCCCGAGCGACCTGATTCCCGAGTTGCAGGGCCGCTTCCCGATCCGTGTGGAACTGGACTCCCTCTCGGTGGAGGATTTCGAATGCATCCTGACCCAGACGGACGCCTGTCTGACCCGTCAGTACGAAGCCTTGCTGGCCACGGATGGGGTGACGCTGGCGTTCGCGCCTGAAGGCATTCGCCGCTTGGCCGAGATTGCCTGTCAGGTCAACGAAAAAACCGAGAACATCGGTGCCCGCCGTCTGTACACCGTGATGGAAAAACTTCTTGAGGAGCTGGCCTTCGAGGCCGGCAAGGCCGGCGAGCAGCATGTGGTCATCGATGCCGCCTACGTGGATGGCCGCCTCGACATGCTGGCCCAGCGGGAAGATCTGGCAAGGTATGTGCTGTAACACGCAGTGAGATGGAAGAGGTGAGGGGGGCCGCGTAGCGGCCCTCTTCCTTTTTGAACACGCCTGGTTTCAAATGCCCTCACCCCTCACCCCTCACCCCTCACCCCTCACCCCTCACCCCTCACCCCCCAACCCTC
>NZ_JAQUVG010000127.1 GCF_028693495.1 Zoogloea sp.
AGTACGAGCGCTGGTATCGGGCCGCCACGAGCGAGCTGACCCGGCAGCACCTGCTGCAGTACCTCGAGATCCAGCGGAAGAGCATCGGCGAGTACGGCGACTGGCTGGCCCGCATCGAGCGCGCGGCTGGCGATGAGTGCGGGCTGCTGATCATCGACAAAGAGATGGGGGCGAACTGATGGCCTGCACTTACCGGATGAAGGACGCGGCCGGCGCCTGGCAGACGATCACCGGCAAGCCGGCGATGATGGCAGCGCTGGCCTATGGGCGGCTGGATCATCTGCTGCCGGCGGGGGCGCTGGAGGCAATGACGACGCCCACCGCAGCGCCGAAGTCAGAGGCCGCGCAGCGCCCAGCCCCCGCGCCGGCTCCGAATACCATCTTCACCGAGGACGCCGCAGCCAAGGCCCGGGAACTGCTGCGCAGCAAGCTGGGCCAGCTGAATAGCGGGCTCGACCCCGAGATGCTGCAGGCGGGCATCACGTTGGCCGGCTATCATATCGAGAAGGGGGCGCGCTCTTTCTCGGCCTATGCGCAGGCGATGCTGGCCGACCTGGGCGACGCCGTGCGGCCCTACCTGAAGAGCTGGTACATGGGCGTGAAGTACGACCCGCGCGCCGCCGGCTTCGAGGGCATGGACACCGCGGCCACTGTTGAGGCGGCCGACACCAAGGCCCTAAACACGTCGCTGCGCGAATCGCTCTATCGGGCGATCAAGGCCGGCAACATGCCGAAGGACAATCCAGCCCTTCGCAAGATGGTTCAAGAGGCGGACGGGGCAACCCCTTCGCCCGCACGCATGAAAGAGGCCCAGGAGGATCTGGAGGCGGCCATCGTTATGGTCTCCCGTGACGTGGCGGCTCAGAAGGAGGGCGACCGGACCACCTTTGATGTTCTGCTGCGGCTCTATGAATCACAGCCGAACCTGAACATCCGAACCAGCGCCAGCATTGACAACCAGGCCTACAGCACCCCGGCCCCGCTGGCCTTCCTGACCGCACGCCTCGCCGGAATCGGGAAGGACACGACGATGTATGAGCCGACCGCTGGCAACGGTATGCTGGCGATCACGGCCGCGCCGAGAAACGTGACGGCAACCGAGCTTGATGGTCAGCGCTTCGGCAACCTGCAGGCCTTGGGCGTGAATGTCACGCAGGGCGACGCGCTCAAGGTAGAGGTGCCGCCGAAGTCGGTGGACGCCGTGCACACCAACCCCCCGTTTGGCCCGATCAAGAACGAAAAGGGTGAGTCGATCAAGGTCAAGTTCGACGGTTACACCCTGGGGCAGATCGACCATCTGATTGCCGCGCGTGCGCTGGAGGCGATGAAGGACGATGGCCAGGCCTCGCTGATCATCGGCGCCAACAAAGTCCAGGGTCAGATGAGCAACAACGATCTGATTTTCTTCAACTGGCTCTACGGCAACTACAATGTAACTACGCACTTTGAAGTCAGCGGCGACCTTTACCAGCGCCAAGGGGCCGGCTGGCCCGTTCGGGTAATCACCATCAACGGCCGGGCGAAGTCCGACCAAACCGCACCGGCGCCCGGGACCATCTCCAGGGCAAGCAATTGGAGTGAAGTCTATGAGCAGTTCCAGAAAGGTATGGATTCCGGGCGGGGTGCCGCCGGAAGCCGAAATGGCGCTATCGGTGGAGGCGTCAGGGAAGCCGATAACGCCCGCGCTGTATCGACTTCTGCTGGCGCGGAAGCTGGACAGCCTGATTCAGGCCGACCCGCAGGCCGCCCGCAGCGCACTGGAAATGTCGCAGGAGCAGGCGCCCGAGTTGTGGACAATCGCGGAGCAGTACCCGATGGGCCAGTGGGGCAGCGCGATCGTGGGCAGCGACCTGATGATGGCGCTGCTGGGGCAGATGGCCGGGCCGGGGCGGCTGGGGCAGCCGGAGCCCCCGCAAAGCCTGCGGGAAGTCCTCGAGCTACTGGCGTAAAGGCCGAAGAGAACCAGTTTCAATCCATCTACGTAGCGCGCAGTGCGCGCAAAGACGAGGGCGTTCTGATTCCGGTGAACATGGCCGGCCCGACCCAGGACGCACTCAACCGCCTCGAAGATGAAGTCGGCGACATTGACGAGTTTGTGGCGAAGGAGTTGGGCTACCCGTCCATCGACGCCCTTCACGATGCGTTCATGGGCTTGCAGGTGGATTCTATCGCCTCTGCCGTCTATCAGATCAAGGCCGGCAAGGGGATCATCATTGCTGACCAAACCGGCATCGGGAAGGGCCGGCAGGCGGCCGGCATCATTCGCTGGGCGGCGAAGAACGGCAAAATTCCCGTGTTCGTCACCGTCAAGCCTTCCCTGTTCACGGATATGTACGGCGACCTAGCCGACATTGGGACCAGCGACGTAGCCCCGTTCATCCTGAACTCGAATGCGTGGATCAAAGGCCCGGGCGACGAAAAGCTGTTCGCCAACCGCGCAACCCTCCACAAAGCCGCAACGGAACGCATTGCGACAACCGGCGAGCTTCCCTCTGGCCGCAACGCCCTGTTCCTCACCTACTCGCAGATCAATACCGACAACGTGCAGCGCCGGGCGGTGATGGCCTTGGCGCCCAATGCCGTGTTTGTGCTGGACGAGTCCCACAATGCCGGCGGCGACTCGGGGACCGGCGCCTTTGTGCGGAACACGCTGGGACTGGCGGCAGGGGTTACCTACCTCTCGGCCACCTACGCCAAGCGCCCGGACAACATGCCCGTCTACTTCAAGACCGACATTGGGGACGCCTCGGCTGACGACGACTCGCTCATGGCTGCCATGTCGGCCGGCGGCCTGCCGCTGCAAACGGTCGTCGCCAACAACCTGGTGAAGGCCGGGCAGATGTTCCGCCGGGAGCGATCCTATGACGGCGTGAGCATCGAGAGCCGCGCCGACACCGCCCACCGGGCCGAGCACGTCGAACTTTCGGACAGCACAACCCTTGCCCTTCGCGCCATCGTCAAGGCCGACGCGACCTTCCACGCCAACTACGTGAAGGCCTTGCAGAAGGAGCTTGAGAAGCAGGGCGCCCGCGTGATGGACATGGCCGGCAACCAGGCCAAGGCCAGCGTGGATCACACGCAGTTTTCGAGCGTGGTGCACAACTTCGTTCGTCAGATGCTCCTTGGCCTGAAAGCCCAGGAATCGGCCGATGAAGCCGTCCGCTCGCTCCGTCGCGGCGAGAAGCCATTGATCGCGGTCGAAAACACGATGGGCTCCTTCTTGGCCGAGTACGCCGAGAACAACAACCTGAAGCCGGGCGACTCGCTGGGATCTTTCGACTACCGGACGGTGCTATCCCGTGCGCTGGAGCGCAGCCGCTACATCATTCGGCAGCTTCCGAACGGCGACAAGGTGAAGGAGTACATCCCCCTCAACAAGCTGGACCCGATCAGCCGGGCCGCCTACGAGTCCGCCCAGAACGTCATTGACGAGCTCGAGATCAGCATCCCGGTGTCGCCTATCGACTGGATGCGCAACGAGATCACCAGGGCCGGATTCAGCGTGGCCGAGGTGACCGGCCGAAACCTCTCAGTCGATTACAGCGACCCGAACAACCCCAGGCTGGCCCAGATTGACCCGGCAGAGCAGAAGGACAAGGTGCGCACGACCCGCCTGTTCAACTCCGGCCAGCTTGACGCCTTGGTTCTGAACGTGGCCGGCTCTACGGGTATCAGCTTGCACGCCTCCGAGAAGTTCCAGGACCAGCGCCAGCGCCACATGATCGTGGCCCAGGCCGCTCAGGACATCAACATTTTCATGCAGATGCTCGGGCGCATCCACCGCACCGGACAGGTTCGCCTGCCGAAATACACCATCCTGACGGCCGACCTTCCGGCCGAGATTCGCCCCACGGCGCTGTTGGCGGGGAAAATGAAGTCGCTCAACGCCAACACCTCGAGCAATACCAAGTCGGCAACCTCCGTCGAGTCTTCGGACATGCTGAACAAGTACGGCGATCAGGTCGTAGGGCAATACCTGGCGGACAACCCGGAACTTGCTCAAGCGCTTGGCGTGGATGCGTCTGACGACGACGAGGGGCCGGGGGAAGACATTGCGCGCAAGGCCACCGGCCGGCTGGCGCTGATGCCCATCAAGGTGCAAGAGCAGTTTTACGCCGAAGTCGAAGAGCAGTACCGCGCGCTGATCGACTACCTGAACAAGACGAACCAGAACGACCTTGAGCCGCGCACGTTCGATCTTGATGCGCGCGAACTGAAGTCGGAATTGCTGTTTGAGGGAAGAAACAAGGCCAGCCCGTTTGGCGAGGATGCTTTCTACAACGAATTCAGCATCAAGGCGCAGGGCAAGGCCATGACCCCGGACGAGATCCGGGCCGCAATGAATGAGAACCTGGGCGGCCTGACATCTGACGACCACGCCAGGGCACTTATTGCCTCACTCAAACAGGCGTGGGTGGATGGCATCGAGAACGCCAAGGACGACAACGGCATCGGCGACGTTTTCGATGAAGCCAAGTTTCGCTCTTCGCTGGAGGCCAAGAAGCTCAGCGAGAGTTACATTGAGGCTATGGTTGCCGCGAATCGGGACGCCTACGCCCGCGGCGAAAAGCGCCGGCCGATGACCGTGGCGGACGTGCCGGGGTTTGGCGAGATCGCCAACAAGGGGATGGATTTTGTCCGCTCGCACCCGATCGGCTCAATGTTCCGGGTGGAGATCAACGGCGACAACTACAACGCCGTTGTTACCAACATCCGCAGCACCCACAAGGCCAGCGGCAACCCGTTCAGCCTGAGCAAGTTCCAGGTGACGATTGCCCTGAACGGCGCCCTGCGCTCTCTGACCGTTCCGGCGACGCAGTTTGCCAAGATCGAAACCAGCTACCTCTATGGGGGTTCGGCGAACATCGACGCGCTATTCCGCCCAGGCCCGACCAACGAGCGCGAAACGGCGAAGATCATCACCGGCAACCTGCTGGGGGCCTACGGTGAGATCAGCGAGTCTCGCGGCTCCATTATCACGTTCACCAAGGCGGACGGATCGACGGAGCAGGGTATTCTGATGCCCAAGGCGTTCAACTTCGCCAAGGACGTGCGCAACGACTACCGCCTCAAGACGCCCGATGACGTTCTGAAATTCCTGACCAACAGCAAGAGCGAGAACATTCGGAAGTTCGGCATAAGCTCCCGTGATGGCATCGTGCGCGTGCTCCCGGAGGGCGCCCGAGGGATTGCCATTCAGGTGCCGAAGTCCAAGGCCAAGGGTGGCCGTTTCTTCCTCGATACCCGACTGCGCGAACATGCCGGCGACTTCGTTTCGGTCGGCAACTCGATGTTTGCCTACGTTGAGGACGCAGCAAAGGCCCGGATGGCGCTTGACGTGCTGATGCAGAAACAGGCCTTGTACGCCCTGCCCAGTATGTCCGAAGAAGCCCGCGCCATCATCGGAGATGCCAAGCCTGCCGCCACGATCGCGCAGCAAAGCAAGCCGAGCGCCCCGGCGGCCCCGGCGGCCTCCAGCGCCATCGTTGAGCACACCACCCAGAACGGCAAGGTCTTGCGCGGAATCGTGCGCACCGACCTGACCAGGGCCGAGGCTCAGAAGATCGACCCGTACACCTTCAAGAAGGATGGGGGCTGGTTCATTCGGGAGAGGCACATCAAGGACGATCCGGCTGCGCCGAAGACATCCCGCAGCCCCAACCCCGCCTCCGGCATCACCTACGACACCCTTCCCGCAGCCTTCGCCAAGCGGCTCCCGAAGCTGGCCGGCGCGATCAAGACGATGCTGCGCCGGGGCGCCCTGGGCCAGAAAGGCGGCCTGGTCGTGCTCGACTCCAACGACAGGGCCGACATTGCCCGCGAGTTTGCCAGCCGCACCGGCTGGGACTACCGCGAGACGATGGATATGTTCGAGTCGATGGACGGGAGTGATGTCCATGCGATCTACGACCCGAAGTCGGGCATCACCTTCGCCATTGGCCCGAATCTGGACGAGGCATCGCTGCCGTCGGTGATCCTGCACGAGGCCATTCACGGCCAGCAGCGCGAGGACATCGACGCCAAGGCGATGGCTCTTATCCAGGGGCGTACCAAGGAGGCGCCGGCCCTGCGCGCCTTCCTCGACCGGGTGGCGGAGCGCATGGAGCAGGTGGGCGAGGCCGACAACCGCTTCGAGGCCGCGCCCTACATCGTGGAGATGGCCGTCACGGAGGGTCGCAGCGCGGGATTCTCAGCAGCAGACGGCCCGATTCTGGCCTGGATCGAGAAGAACATCGGCCGGAAGGTGGCCGACCTGGTGCGCGGCTTCGTGGCGACCCTGCGGGCCTGGGCTCTGGCGCATGGCGTGCCGCTGAAGTCGGTGGCGGTGGATGACCTGGTGGCCTACGCGATGGCGGGCGTCGGGCGGGCGGCCCGGGGCAATGTGGTGACGTTGGGTGACGTCGGTGCGGTGGCGTCGAAGGCGGCGCCCAGCACGATCACCGTGGACGGCGTGGAGCGCCCGACCACGAACAGCAAGGGGCAGCCGATCCACCCGACCGAGGAAGGCGTGAGGAACTTCTGGCGCTGGTTTGGGGATAGCCGCGTAGTGGATGCGGAAGGGCGTCCGCTGGTGGTGTATCACGGGACGACGGCGGATTTCAGCTCTTTTAGTGATCTGCGCGCTGGAACCAAAACAGACTCTGGTGGATGGGGCAACGGTTTTTATTTTGCGAGTGACCCTAGCTATGCTGCCGTTTATGCTGGTAGGGCTGATGGGTCCAACGTGATGCCAGTTTACCTGTCGCTGCAAAACCCATATTTTGTAGATGCAAGGGAGCGTACCGTAGCCATTCGGACGCTTGGAATGACACCGCCAGTTGGCGGCCCCAATGCTTCTTGGTCGTCAGAGTTCAGGGGGGCCGTTGAGGATCGCGGACACGATGGCGTCGTCGTGGCCCTTGATGGAGAAGTGGTAGAAGTTGTGGCCTTCCGCCCCGAGCAGGTGAAGTCTGCCATCGGCAACCGTGGCAGCTTCGATGCCAAGAACCCGGATATCCGGTTCTCACGCGCGTCGGGTGCGGTAAGCCGTCTGCGCAGTGTCGCCTCCGGCCAGCCGCGCCCTGATCCGAATGATCCCTTCTCCGCCGAGAATGCCCGCCTGCGCGAGCAGGACAGGCCCCTGTGGCAGAAGGCCAAGAGCCAGCTGCGCCGCTGGCTGGCGCCGGGCGGCCTGCTGCCGGAGCCGGTGTTTGCCGAGAAGATCCGGCGCGACAGCGAATTTCAGGCGGTGGAGTTTGATGTTCGGCACATCGTCGGCGGCTTTGAGCTGGCGGTGAAAGAGGCCTACGGCAAGCGCTTTGACGCGCTGCCTGAGGCGCAACAGCGGGCGCTTTCGGCGGCGCTGGCCGGGCAGGTGCCGGGAAATCTGCCGGCGGGCGTAAAAACCGCCGTCGTGGCGATGCGCCAGTATATCGACAGCCTCTCGGGCGACTACCTGACGATCATCCAGGGCAAGATCGACGCGCTGATGGAGAAGGCCCAGGCAAGCGGCAGGGCGGGCGATGCGGCGCAGGCGATCAACGAGATCGAGCTCTACGAGAAGATCCGCGGCAACGTCGGCAGCTACGTGCACCGGAGCTATCAGGCCTTCGATGATCCGAAGTGGTTTGAGAAGGTGCCGACGGCGACGCTCAACGCGGCCCGGGAGTACCTGGCCGCCGGCTATATGGAGGGCGGCAAGACCAGCCGGCCGGAGGCGCTGCGCCTGGCTGAGGTGGCGTTGCACGAGATTCTGAAGAACGGCACGGCCTATGACTCGATGGAGGCCTTTATCTCCGAGGGCAAGCTTGGCGCCAAAGACCTGAGCGTGCTCATGCGTCGCAAGGAGGTGCCGCAGGTGATCCGCGACGTGCTGGGCGAATACGCCGACCCGAGGGTGAACTTTACGAAGTCGGCCACCAA
>NZ_JAQUVG010000023.1 GCF_028693495.1 Zoogloea sp.
AACAATATTTCCGGCACCGTAGCCCTGACTGAGGTGATGGCTGCCGCCGGAGTCAAGTCTCTGGTGTTCAGTTCTTCCGCCACGGTCTATGGCGATCCCGCCAGTGTGCCCATCCGGGAGGATTTTCCTACTGGCCCTACCAATCCCTATGGTCGCACCAAGTGGATGATGGAGTACGTGCTTTCCGATCTGGCTGCTGCCGATCCGGAGTGGCGGGTGGCCCTGTTGCGTTATTTCAATCCTGTGGGGGCCCACGAGAGCGGTCGTATCGGTGAGGATCCCAACGGCATGCCCAACAATCTGATGCCGTTCGTCAGCCAGGTTGCGGTGGGGCGCCTTCCTCGACTCAGGGTTTTTGGTGGTGATTACCCTACAGTGGATGGTACGGGTGTCCGGGATTACATTCATGTGGTGGATCTGGCCGTGGGCCACGTCGCGGCACTACAGCGCCTCACAGAACGTCCGGGCGTATTGACGGTCAATTTGGGCACCGGGCGCGGCTACAGTGTCCTCGAAGTGATCAAGGCCTTTGAACATGCCAGCGGCCGGTCCGTGCCTTTCGATATCGTGGAGCGACGTCCGGGAGATGTGGCGCAGTGTTATGCGGAGCCGGGTCTTGCTGAGCGAGAGTTCGGCTGGCGTGCCAGCAGGGGGATCGACGAGATGTGTGCGGATGCCTGGCGCTGGCAGAGTTCCAATCCAGAGGGGTATCCAGATTGAGCAGCGAAGATTTTTCTGTCAGTGATGAACTGAATGTGATCGGGGGGCCATTGCTGGCCTGCAGTTATTCTCCCCTGACCGGCTGGATGAGGACGGGTTGCTGTGAAGCCGATCCGGCTGACCTTGGGCGTCATCATGTGTGTGTCAAGGTTACCGCCGAGTTCCTGAAATTCAGTCTGCTGCGGGGGAATGATTTGTCCACCCCGCGGCCGGAGTACCGCTTTGCAGGCCTGAAGCCCGGTGATCGCTGGTGCCTGTGCGCCCTGCGCTGGCGGGAAGCCTGGGAGGCGGGCGTAGCGCCACCGGTAGTTTTGGCGGCAACCCACAGGGCTGCGTTGGAGGTGATCCCTTTTGAGGCCCTGCAGAGCCATGCCCATGAAGGCTGAGGCCACTGGTCTAGTGGCGGGCTACCCATTCCAGCAATAAATTCTGGGCTTCCCGGCTTGCGGCAGCATGGGTATGGTTGATCATCATTACCACGATGTAACGACGGCCGCTGACTCCGAGCACGTAGCCAGCCAGGCTGCGAACCCCGTCCAGCGTCCCCGTCTTGATGTGGGCGTTACCAGAGGCTGGTGTGCCGGCGAAACGCTTCCGGGCGGTACCGTCGACGCCTGCGATCGGGAGTGATGCAAGCAATTCGGGCATGTGGCGGCCGCGCCATGCATGTTGCAGGACCTGCGCCAGGCTGCGGGCGCTGATCCGTTCCCGGCGTGAGAGGCCGGAACCATTCTCGATCACCAGCCCTGCAGTGGAAATGCCGCTGGACCGCAGGGTGTCAACAATTTTCCTGACACCTCTGGATACCGAATCCTCGTCTCCATGCTCCAGGTTTCCAAGGGTGGCCAGCAAGTGACGAGCGATCACGTTGTTTGACCATTTGTTCATGTCCCTGATCACTTCGGCCAGGGGAGGAGACGGACTCTCTGTCAGCAGGGTGGTGTGGCTGGGGGCGGGCGCGTCGCGGAACTGACCGTCGATTTCACCGCCCAACTCGTGCCACAGACTGCGGAAAAGGGCTTCGAACAGGCGTGTCGGCGAGACCGGGGAAAGATTCCAGACGAAGTCCTGTGTGCATGCTTCGGGCAGTGTGCCCTCGATGCGCAGGGTAATGCCTGAGCCGGTGCGCTCTGTCGTTGCGCCCAGCCCTGCCGTGGGGTCCGCGCAGACGCCACCGCTGCGCTGGACCTGGCTCTCCAGCTGCAGCCCTTCGAACGGCGGATCCATCAGGATGCGGGCGCCCGTGGGGGTGGGGGTCAGGCGTACCGGCAGGGCGCCATAATCCACCTGAAGCGCGTCTGCGCCCATGTTGTAAGGGCGCAGGGGGCGTTGGTCGAAGGCTGCCGGATCATGGGGAGGCAGCCGGAAGACGCTCCGGTCGATGAGCACATCTCCGGCGATGCGTTGAACACCACGCATGCGCAGGTCTCGCAACATTTGCCACAGGCGCTCCCGGGAAAGGCGGGGGTCACCACCCCCAACGATGTGAAGATTGCCGGTCAGTACGCCATCCCGCTGGGCCTCGCTGGCGAGCAAGCGGGTCTGCCAGACATGGGCGGGACCCAGGTTTTCGAGGGCGGCCCAGGCCGTCACCACTTTCATGACCGATGCGGGAGTCATTGCTTCGTCGGCCCGGTGGGCGATGAGTGGTTTTGCTCCGTCCACTGGAAGGACCAGCAGCGAAACGGCGGAGTCAGGAATTCTGTTGTCCCTGAGACTGGTTTCTACGCTGTGAGGCCACGTGTCGGTTGCCCGGGCGGCCGGAGTTGCGCTTAAAAGGGCGGCGAGAAGGGTGCAGCAGGTGCGCATCAGCATGTCTGAAATCGATTCGGCAGATTCTGATTATCTCGTGCAGTTGTTTTCCAGTGGGACTTGTACTGTGCAGGGAGTGGGCTGGAAAACAGCGCAGAAGGGCCGCCCGAGGCCCTGTCAGGGGCTTGGTCGCTTCGATAATTCCCAATGCTGGCGCGGGTTTAGCACCATGACCCTTTTTTTGGGTAAGGGTTTTCGCTATACTCCGCAAGTTTTCAGTATTGCGATCTTCGAAGTCTCTTTTATTGAGGTTAGTGGGCCATGAGCGTGGATCAGAAAGTGGATGGGGGGCGGCGCCAGTTGTTGCTGGTGACGTCGGCTGCGGGGGGCGTGGCCGCTGCAGCGGCTGCCGTTCCGTTTGTCGCGAGCCTGACGCCGTCCGAGCGTGCCAAGGCAGCCGGTGCGCCGGTTGAGGTGGATATCAGCAAACTGCAGCCGGGTCAGATGATGACTGTCGAGTGGCGCGGCAAGCCGGTGTGGATCATCAACCGCACCAAGGAAATGCTGGAGTCCCTTAAAAAGACGGAGGGAGAGGTCAGCGATCCCAAGTCCGATAAGCCGATGCAGCCGGCCTATGCCCAGAATGAAACCCGCTCCATCAAGCCGGAAATCCTGGTGGCGGTAGGCATCTGCACCCATCTGGGGTGCTCTCCGTCCGACAAGTTCAAGACGGGGGCCGACAGCGGAGTGGCTCCCGACTGGGCTGGTGGCTTCCTGTGTCCCTGTCATGGCTCCACCTTCGACATGGCGGGTCGTGTTTACAAGAGCAAGCCTGCTCCGGACAACCTCGAGATCCCGCCGCACAAGTATCTGAGCGACGCCAAGATCATCATCGGCGAAGACGGAAAGGCATAAACGATGACGACCAAATCTCAAGCCGTGCTGGACTGGATCGACGAACGCTTCCCGCTTACGTCGACCATCAAGGGCCATCTCACCGAGTACTACGCCCCCAAGAACTTCAACTTCTGGTACTTCTTCGGCTCCCTGGCCCTGCTGGTGCTGGTAATCCAGATCGTCACCGGCATCTTTCTGGTGATGCACTACAAGCCGGATGCTTCCCTCAACGCTGCGGGCGTGCCGGTGGCGTTTGCCTCTGTCGAGTACATCATGCGTGACGTCCCGGGTGGCTGGTTGATCCGCTACATGCACTCCACCGGAGCCTCCGCCTTCTTCATCGTGGTGTATCTGCACATGTTCCGTGGCCTCATCTACGGTTCATATCGCAAGCCCCGCGAACTGATCTGGATCTTCGGTACCCTGATCTTCCTGGCGCTGATGGCCGAGGCTTTCATGGGCTACCTGCTCCCCTGGGGCCAGATGTCCTTCTGGGGCGCCCAGGTGATCGTTAACCTGTTCTCCGCGATCCCTGTCATCGGTCCCGACCTTTCCGTCGTGATCCGCGGCGATTTCGTGGTCTCCGACGCGACCCTCAACCGCTTCTTCTCCTTCCACGTCATTGCCGTGCCGCTGATCCTCATCGGCCTGGTTGCTGCCCACATCGTCGCCCTGCACGAAGTCGGCTCCAACAACCCGGATGGCGTTGAAATCAAGAAGAAGAAGGGGGCTGACGGCCACCCTCTGGACGGCATCCCCTTCCACCCCTACTACACCGTCAAGGATATCGTGGGCGTGGTCGGCTTCCTGATCGTCTTCTCCCTGATCGTGTTCTTTGCGCCTGAGGGCGGTGGCTACTTCCTGGAGTTCAACAACTTCATCCCGGCAGATCCCCTGAAGACTCCGCCGCATATTGCACCGGTGTGGTACTTCACTCCCTTCTACTCCATCCTGCGTGCGGTCACCTATCCGCTGTTTGGCATCGATGCGAAGTTCTGGGGTGTGGTAGCCATGGGCGCTGCGGTCGTGATCATCGCCTTCCTGCCCTGGCTGGATCGTAGCCCGGTCAAGTCCATCCGCTACAAGGGTGGTCTGTACAAGGCGATCCTGGCTGTCTTCATTGTCTCCTTCTTCATCCTCGGCTACCTCGGCGTGCTGCCCCCGACTCCGGGTCGCACCATCGTGTCCCAGATCTGCTCGGTGATCTACTTCGGCTTCTTCCTGTTGATGCCCTGGTATTCCAAGATCGACAAGTGCAAGCCCGTGCCTGATCGCGTGACCGGTTAATGAGAATGAACGCCATGAAAAAACTTTTGACGTCTCTCCTGTTTGCCCCGCTGATGGCCCTTGCCAGCGGCGAGGTGCTGCACCTGGACAAGGCCCCGGTTTCCACCGAGCCAGCGGCGCTCCAGAATGGTGCCAAGCTCTTCGTGAACTACTGCCTGAACTGCCACGGCGCGAGCTACATGCGCTACAACCGGCTCCAGGAAATCGGTCTGTCCGAGCAACTGATCAAGGACAACCTGATGTTCACCGCTGACAAGATCGGCGAGCCGATGCGCATTGCCATGCAGCGTGACGAAGCGAAGGTGTGGTTTGGTGCCGCGCCCCCGGATCTCACCGTGATCGCCCGTTCCCGCGCTTCCGAGTTCGGGAGTGGTGCGGACTGGCTGTACACCTACCTGCGCAGCTTCTACCGGGATCCCGAACGGCCCACGGGCTGGAACAACGTGATCTTCGAAAACGTGGGCATGCCCCATGTGCTGTACGAGCTGCAGGGTGACATGGTCGCCAAGGTGGAAGAGAAGGATGATGGTCACGGCGGCAAGACCAAGTCCATCACGCTTGAGCAGGGCAAGCCTGGCAAGATGTCCAAGGAAGAGTATGACAAGGCCACTGCAGACCTCGTTTCCTATCTGGTCTGGATGGGCGAGCCGGTTGCCGAGACTCGCAAGAGTATTGGCAAGGTCGTGATCGCTTTCCTTGGTGTTCTCTTCGTACTCTCCTACCTTCTCAAGAAGAATTACTGGAGAGACATACACTAATCGGCGCGTAGCCGAAGCAGTTTCTTGCCAGTATCGAGCAAGACACGCCATGTGCCCTGTGGTGCATGGCGTGTGATTCAGAGTATCCGTGGGGTAACACAACGATGATGAATTTGTATTCCGGAACGACAGATCCTTTCAGTCACCGGTGCCGTATCGTGCTCTATGAAAAGGGCATGGATTTCCAGGTGATTGATGTCGATCTCTTCAACAAGCCGGAAGACATCGCAGTGATCAACCCGTATAACCGGGTTCCTGTGCTGGTTGATCGTGATCTCGTGCTGTACGAGTCCAACATCATCAACGAGTACATCGACGAGCGTTTCCCGCATCCCCAGCTGATGCCGCCCGACCCCATCATGCGTGCCCGGGCTCGCCAGCTGCTGCATACCTTCGAACTTGAGTTGTTCTCCCATGTGGGCACCCTGGAAAAGAATCCCAAGGGTGCCGAAAAGGAACGTGCCCACGTCCGTGACCAGCTGACTCAGCTGGCTCCGATGTTCACCAAGCAGAAGTTCCTTCTTGGGGATGAATTCTCCATGCTTGATGTCGCCATCGCGCCGCTGCTGTGGCGCCTTGATCATTACGGCATCGAGTTGCCCCGTTCTGCCGCTCCGCTCATGAAATATGCGGAACGGATTTTCAGCCGCCAGGGCTTCATTGATGCCATGACCCCCTCCGAAAAGGTCATGCGCCGCTAAGCCAGGTCGGGGCCGCGCAAGTCGCGGCCTCTGCCTTTAAACCGGCTTCTTTTGGCCGTCTGCTTCTTCTGCCGAACGTCCTGCAATCATGACTGACATCTCCACCAAGCCCTATCTGATCCGTGCCATTTTTGAATGGTGTGTGGATCAAGGCCTGACCCCTTATCTTGCCGTCTCTGTAGACAACCGGACAAGCGTGCCGCGTAATTTCGTTCAGGATGGGCAGATTGTGCTGAACGTCAGTCCGGATGCGACGCAAAGTCTGGTGATGGGCAATGAGCTGATTGCCTTTCAGGCCCGTTTCAGTGGGGCTGCCCAGAATATTTCCATTCCGGTAGAGAACGTTGCTGCCATCTATGCCCGGGAAAATGGACATGGCATGGCTTTCGAGGTGCCGGATCTGTCGGCGCAGGCAGAAATGCCGGCGCCCATGGATGAGGTGCTCACCGAAGCGGTCGAAGAAGACGCGCCGGAGCCCCCCAAGGGCGGAGGTCGTGCCCGTCTCAAAGTTGTCAAGTAACGACGGGCGCGCCTTCTTAATGCATCTCAGGGGCACGGTATCATCCGTGGTCTAGAGTTGTACCTGCGGCAGTCCCTGTCGTGAATCTTGTCCCCTTACCTGAGCAGAGGTTATCCCATGGCTGCCATGGAAATGAATGAAAAGCTGACCCTTGGTCTTGGGCCGATGGACCAGACCCACCAGGATTTCGTCGATGCCTACAACGCCTTGCTGGGTGCGTCCGGTCAGGCCTTGCTGGATGCCATGGACGCGTTCATCGCCCATTCGGTCGAGCATTTCGATCAAGAGAACCTCTGGATGGAGAAGATCGGCTTTCCCGGATGTCACAAGGCGGAGCATGACCGGGTCCTCGCCGTCTGTCGCGATGTGCGCAAGCGTCTCGAGCGGGGTGATACGGCGCTGGTCCGCCAGCTGATCCAGGAAATTCCCGTCTGGTTCGGCAATCATGTGAGCTCGATGGATGCTGCCTTGGCGGCCTACATCCAATCCATTGGTTTCGATACGGAAACCGGAGAGATTCGCAACCCTGCTGCGATGGAGGGTGGCGGCTGTGGTGGGGCTCCCGCGACGGAGGAGGCCTGTCATACTCCTCAGCCAGCCTGAGTCTGCAAGCGCCCGTGGGGCGCTTTTTCAATGGCATCGTTCTTTTGCTTGGTCGCAGGGAGTATCGGGCACGAGCTCAGGCTCCCTGTCCAGAGTGCCTCCCGCGACCTGATGAGCGTCAGTCACTAAATTATTTCGGCTCCCGGACGATAACGCAGGAGTCCGATTCACAGGCACTTTCCCATGTCTTTCGTCAAAGTCACTGAAGCCGATCTGCAACTGGGACTTCCTGTTCCCTGGCCCTTGTATGACGACAAGAGACAGTTGCTGTTGGCCAAGGGCGGGGTCATCGGATCCGAGAGTCAGCGTAGCCAACTTCTACTGCGCGGCCTTTACCGCCGACTGCCAGCAGTGGAAGGCCGGGTTGGACCTGAAGGAGAGAAACCGGCGGATGACACCTGCGCTTTCGATGACATCCGGCTGGATATCGGCGACACCCTGCAGTTGCAGACTCAGAGTGACACCGCCCAGACCCGTTACTACGTCAAGTTGATTGGCTATTTCAAGGGCAGGAGCGTCATCGTTACCACGCCGACTCAGGACGGCAAGGTGCTCCTGATGCGGGAGGGTCAGGCTTTTGTGGTGCGCTTGTTCTCGGGCAAGAGCGTCTACGCCTTCAGCTCCGCCATTGTCAAGGTGGCCAACGTACCTTTTCCCCATCTCCATCTTACTTATCCCAATCAGGTGCGCGGTCTCGTGGTGCGCCGTGGTGCCCGTGCCCGGGTGAACCTGATTGCCGCGGTTCAGGGGGGCGACGGCCGTTCCCATGCTGCCACCCTGGTGGATTTGAGTACCGGCGGTGCCATGCTGACGGCCAAGGCACCCATGGGCACCAAGGAGAACCGGATTTTTCTGAAATTCCGGGTCACGGTCAATGAGGTGGAGCAGTACCTCACGATCCCCGGCGTTTTGCGGTCGGTGCATGCCGCAGGGGTCTCCGAGGGAGATGCGCCGTTGATTCATCATGGGGTCCAGTTTGAAACGCTCCCCCATGCCGAACAGGTCGTACTGTCTGCCTTTGTTTATCGCACCTTGTTTGAAGAGAGCGCGGACGCCTGAGACCTTCGGTCAGGGCGTTCCTGCCGTGACAAGGCGACGCCCTGGCGGCCTGGCTGTCCAGGGGGGCGGTTTCCTTCCCGTCAGCCTGAAAACGGAAACATGGGCTCCGGCGGTTGTCCCGTGACCAGGTCGGCGAGGGCTTTTCCGGAGCCACAGGCCAGCGTCCAGCCGAGGCTGCCGTGCCCGGTATTGAGATACAGCCCGGGAACGGATGTCCGGCCGATCAGCGGGATGTTGCTCGGTGTGGCAGGGCGCAGTCCGCACCAGTGTTCGGCGGCTCCGGTATCCGTCAGGTCCGGGAAGTGTTCGTCCAGCCAGTGCAGGAGCGTGGCGCTGCGCAGGGCGTTCGGGCGAAGGTCGTAGCCATTGAGTTCGGCCGTTCCTGCAATTCTTAATCGATTGCCCAGACGGGAACAGACGATGCGCCGGGATTCGTCCGTGAGGCTCAGATGGGGTGCCCGTTCCGGTGCCAGGATGGGCACGGTGATTGAATACCCCTTGACCGGATAGACGGGGAGCTTCAGTCCGAGGGGAGCAACCAGGCGTGCGCTGTAGCTGCCGGCAGCCACGATGCAGGCGTCCGCTCGCAGCATGCCCAGGCGCCCCTCTGAATCGCGAATCCGTACCCCATGCAGACCTTCTGTGCTGCGGTCGAAGCCTTGAAGCCGGATGTTGAACTGGAAGTCGACGCCCGCCTCAGCCGCCTTGGTGGACAAGGCCTGGCAGAACAGGTGCGCATTTCCGCACTCGTCGTCCACACCATGCAGAGCTCCGGCAAGGCGGGATTCCATGAAAGCCAGCGAAGGCTCCAGTTCGAGGGTTTCTCCCGGGGTCAGGACCCGGGCACGGATACCCAGGGCTTCCAGTTGAGCCTGTTTGGCTGGCAGGTGTTTCAGTTCCGACTTCTTTTCGAAGAGATGCAGGATGCCACCCTGGCCCGCTTCGTACTGGATACCGGTCTGTTCGCGCAGGGCCTGGAGCTCCCGTCGGCTGTACAGGGCAAGGCTGGCAATGGCGCGGGTGTTGCGGTGGGTGCGGGCTGGCAGGCATTCCCGTAAAAACTGGAAAGCCCATTTCCATTGCGCCGCATCGGCCCGCCAGCGAAACAGGAGGGGGGCGTCCGGTCGTCCCAGCCAGCGCAGGATCGTCGATGGGGCTGAGGGGTTTGCCCAGGGCTCGGGATGGCTGACCGAAATCTGTCCGCCGTTGGCGTAGCTGGTTTCCAGCCCGGGGCCGGGTTGTCTGTCGATGACGGTGACCTTGCATCCGGCCTGGCGCAGGTACCAGGCACTGGTGACGCCGGCAAGGCCGGCGCCGATGACCACAACTTCCATGGTGCAGAGTGAGAATGTTCCAGAATGAGGGAGCTGTTCGTCTTGATTGCAGCGAAAGGCGCAATGATAAACGACGTAAACGCAGGATCCAGGCGATAATTGCAGCTTTGTCAGGTCTTTCCGGAGAGCCCACAGATGCGTCGAGTCACGCTTACCCAGTTTCTGATCGAACAACAGCGAAAAGGTTTAATGAGTGCAGACCTGCGCTTGCTGATTGAAGTGGTGGCACGAGCCGTCAAGGCCATCGCGGTGAACGTGTCCAAGGGCGCCCTGGCGGGGGTGCTCGGCGAGGCGGGCAGCGACAACATCCAGGGCGAGGCCCAGAAGAAGCTGGATGTGATCGCCAATGACATCCTGATTCAGGCCAATGAGTGGGGGGGGCACCTGGCAGCGATGGCCTCCGAGGAGGTCGAGGAGATTCGTCCGATCTCTGGCGACTATCCGAAGGGGGCTTACCTGTTGCTGTTTGATCCCCTGGATGGTTCCTCCAACATCGATGTCAACATTTCCGTCGGCACGATCTTTTCGGTCCTGCGCTGCCCCGCAGGGGTGAGTGCCCCGACCGAAGCCGACTTCATGCAACCGGGAAGTGCCCAGGTGGCGGCGGGTTACGCGGTATATGGTCCGTCCACCCAGCTCATCCTGACCGTCGGCGACGGTGTGCATGGGTTCACCCTCGACCGGGAGATGGGGAGCTTCATTCATACCCATGCCGACATGACGATTCCCGAGGACACCAAGGAGTACGCCATCAACGCCTCCAACGAACGTTTCTGGGAGGCTCCGGTGCAGCGCTACATCGGCGAGCTGAAGGCGGGCCAGGACGGTCCCCGTGGCCGCGACTTCAACATGCGCTGGGTGGCGTCCATGGTCGCTGACGTCCATCGCATCCTGACCCGGGGCGGCATCTTCATGTATCCCATGGACAGCAAGATGAAGGACAAGGGTGGCAAGCTCCGTCTCATGTATGAAGCGAATCCCATGGCCATGATTGTCGAGGCTGCCGGCGGTGCTGCTTCCACGGGGCGCGAGCGCATTCTGGACGTCACGCCTGTCCAGCTGCACCAGCGGGTGCCGGTGGTGCTCGGGTCGAAAAACGAAGTGGAGCGGGTCGTCCGCTATCATCTGGAAGGCTGATCCGGCCTTCTGCGCCGATCCGGCCGGAATCGCTGCTTCCGGTTGAATCGTTTTGCGCCGCGGTGGTCGAAAAAGGCGTTGGCCCGTGCCGATTCCTGCCAGGTGACGCCATGTCTTCTGAATATTCCTCCACCGCATCAGAGGCTTCCCCCGAAACCTTCGCCGGGGCGTGGGATGCGTTCCGTTCTGCCCTCGACGCTGCCACCCGGCGTTCCGAGCCCGAGTGTGTCCGGGCGCTTGTTCCCGAGGGGCGCTTTTCTGCCGAGCAGCAGGTCCGCATCCATGCCCTGGCCACCCGCCTGGCCACGGGGGTCCGTCTTGATTTGAGTCGCGCGGGGGGCGGCATCAATGCCCTGATGAGCGAATTTTCCCTGGACAGCGGGGAAGGCGTTGCCCTCATGAGTCTTGCCGAGGCACTCCTGCGGGTGCCTGACGAGGCGGGACGGAGCGCGTTGCTCCGGGACAAGCTGTGTGACAAGGACTGGTCGGGGCACCTCGGCTGCAGTCCCTCCCTGCTGGTCAATGGTGCAGCCTGGAGTCTGGCCCTGACGGGGTCTCTGCTGGCATCCGGTGAGACCGGGGATCGCGGCGTGCTTCATGGCCTGCTCTCCCGAGGTGGGACTGCGCTGGCGAGACAGGGCGTGGAGTTTGCGATCCGCCATCTTGGTAGGCAGTTCGTGCTGGGCGAAACCATTGCCGAAGCCCTGGCGCAGGCGGGCAGTGCTGCTGGCGCAGGGTATCTTTATTCTTTTGACATGCTTGGTGAGGCGGCCATGAGTGCCGAGGCTGCAGAAGCGTACTGCGGCGCTTACACCCAGGCCATTCGTGCGATCGGTGCCGCCGATCGGCAGAGAGGGGTGGTCAGCGGCAACGGCCTGTCCGTGAAGCTGTCGGCCCTTCATCCCCGCTATGCCTGGTCCCAGCGTGGCCGGGTTGTGGCCGAATTGTTGCCTCGGGTGCGCCACCTGTGCCGGCTGGCCCGGGATGCGGACATCAGCCTCACCATTGATGCCGAGGAGTCCGATCGGCTGGCGTTGTCCCTCGACATCCTCGCTGCGCTCATGATTGATCCCGAACTGGCGGGCTGGTCCGGCCTCGGGGTTGCCGTGCAGGCCTACCAGAAACGGGCGCCTGTGGTGATCGATGGCTTGATTGCCCTGGCACGGATGCGCCAGCGTCGCCTGATGGTGCGTCTGGTGAAGGGCGCCTACTGGGATGGGGAAATCAAGCGATGCCAGCAGGACGGGCTTGAGGATTACCCGGTGTTCACCCGCAAGGCCCACACGGATCTGGCCTATCTGGTCTGCGCGCGACGCCTGCTGGCGGCGCGGGATGCCGTGTTCCCCCTCTTCGCGACCCATAACGCCCATACGGTTGCGGCGGTGATCGAGTTGGGCGGGCCGTTCCAGCGAGGCGATTATGAGTTTCAGTGCCTGCATGGCATGGGAGGCAGTCTCTATCGACAGCTGATCTCGGCAGAGGCAGGAGGACTGCAGCGTCCGGTCCGGGTGTATGCGCCGGTGGGGAATCACCAGACCCTGCTCGCGTATCTGGTACGGCGCCTGCTCGAAAATGGCGCCAACACCAGTTTCGTCAACCGCATCATGGATGAGCGCCTGTCCATCAGCACGCTTCTGGACGATCCTGCCTACCGGGCCGCCGCCGATGAAGGTCTGCCCCATCCTCAGGTCCCCTTGCCGCCGGCATTGCATGCCGATCGGCGCAACAGCCGGGGCCAGGATCTGGCCTCTGATCGAGTGCGTCAGGGTTTTCTGGCGGCACTGGCTGCGAGCCGGCAGGCGGGTCTGCGGGCCGAACCCCGCCTGACCTGCCGTGCCGAGGGGACAGAGAGTGCAGAGTGGCGTGACGTGTGTAATCCCGCCAGTACGGCTGAACGGATAGGGTTCGTGCGGTTTGCGACTTCAAGCGAGGTGGCTGCGGCGCTGGCTGCGGCACAGGCGGCGGCCCCAGTGTGGGCGGGCACACCTCCTCTTCAGCGGGCGCTTGCCCTGGAGCGGATGGGTGACGCCCTTGAAGACGCCTGTCATGCCTTCGTGGCTCTGCTGGTCCGGGAGGCAGGGAAGACCATTCCGGCGGCGCTGGGGGAAGTGCGCGAGGCGGTGGATTTCTGCCGTTACTACGCAGCCTCCCTGAGATCCGATCCGTTGCCGGGGGCTGAAGCCCTGGGGCCGGTGGTGGCGATCAGCCCCTGGAATTTTCCCCTGGCGATTTTCGTGGGGCAGATCGCCGCGGCGCTGGCAGCGGGTAATCCGGTGATTGCCAAGCCGGCAGAGCAGACGCCCCTGGTGGCGGATCAGGCCGTGGCCTTGTTCCACGCGGCGGGTATTCCTCCTGACGTGCTCCAGTGTCTGCCCGGTCCGGGGGAGACCGGGGCTGCGCTGGTGGCTGACAGGCGTGTCCAGGGCGTGCTCTTTACCGGCTCCACGGCGGTGGCCCGTCAGATTCATCGCTGTCTTGCCGGACGGGGTGACATCCCGCTGGTTGCCGAAACAGGCGGTATCAATGCCATGATCGCCGACTCCACTGCCCTGCCCGAACAAGTGGTGGCCGACGCCCTGCTGTCCGCCTTCGATTCCGCCGGTCAGCGCTGCTCAGCCCTGCGACTGCTGTGCGTGCATGAGGAGATCGCCGAGAGGGTCGTCACGCTTCTGGATGGCGCGATGGCGGAGTTGTGCGTGGGGGCCGGGGAGTGCTTCGAGACCGACTTGGGGCCGTTGATCGATGGGGATGCCCGTCTCCGGATCGAGGCGTGGATCGAGGCCCAGCGGGCCAACCGCCGCAAGGTGCTGAGGCGAAGCTTGCCGCAAGCCTGCCAGGCAGGCCATTTCGTTGCGCCCACCCTGGTCATGATCGACTCCCCAGCCGATCTCCAGCAAGAGGTGTTCGGGCCGGTGCTGCACGTCCTGTCGTACCGGGAAGCAGGGCTGGACCGGCTGATGGATGAAATACTCGCCAATGGCTATGGCCTCACCTTCGGGATCCAGTCTCGGGTGGACGCCCGGATTGAGCATCTGCTGGCCCGCGCCCGGATGGGCAACCGCTATGTCAATCGCAGCATGATCGGTGCGGTGGTGGGAGCACAGCCTTTTGGTGGTGAAGGCTTGTCCGGAACAGGGCCGAAGGCGGGTGGCCCCCTTACGCTGCGGCGTCTGGTCCGGACGAAGAGCAGGCCCCTGCCGGAGCTGCCCCGTCCCCATCGGCCCGTGCTTGACCATCTGGAAGCCTGGCTGGCCGGGTGTGCCATCGAGGGAATGGGGGAGGGGGCAGGGGGACGCCTGCGTCATGCCATCGAAACCTACCGGGCGTACTCCCTGGAGGGGCTGGTTGTGCCGCTTCCAGGGGTTACCGGAGAGTCCAATCGCCTTTCCTTTCATCCCCGCGGGGACGTGCTTGCCCTGGCGGACGGCCCGGAGGCCTGGTTGCACCAGTTCGCTGCGGCGCTGGCCAGTGGCAATCGCCTGGTGGTACCGGAAGGGCCCCCCGTCCCGGGGTGGCTGGCCACCCTGCCGCCCGTTCTGAGGGCTTTTGTCGAGCGCTGCGGGGATCCTCTCAGCGCAGAGGTGCAGGGGGTGCTGGTGGATGGTCCGGATCCGCTGTTCTGGAGGCGGGCCTTCGCGGAACACAAGGCAGTGATTCTGCCGGTTCTCGTCCCCGCGCCCCTGTATTGCCTGGAGCGTCTGGTTGTGGAGCGCTGTGTAAGTGTAAACACGGCTGCTACGGGTGGAAATGCAGGTCTTCTGGGACTTGCGGATGTCTAGCTGCGGGGTTGGGCCTGCTAGAATCCGGGCCGTGCCTTTTTTCCCGTCATTCTTCCGTTGCATTGCGCTCTGCCTGCTGTTGCTGCCGCTGGTCGCTCCGGCGCAGGCCCAGAGCGTTCCGGTTCGCCTTGATGCGCCGGAGCCCCTGGGGGAGCTCCTTAAAAAACATCTGGATTTTCTCGGGCAGCGGGATCCGGCGAGCCTCGATGACGGGGGGCAGATCGCCTTGATGCGCAGGGCGCGCAAAGAGATTCGTGAAATTCTGGCGACGGAGGGTTATTTTTCACCCGCCATCAACCGGGGGCGGGATGAGGATGGAAATCTGACGATCCAGGTGGTTCCAGGGGCCCGGACCACCATCACTGCCGTCGAGCTCTCCTTCAGCGGAGAGATCAGCCATGAGGGGGAGGGGCGTCCTGACAGGCTGGCGGCCTTGCGTGCCCGCTGGGGGCTGCCAGTCGGACAGCCTTTCCGGCAGGCAGACTGGGATGGTGCCAAGCAGCAGCTACTGGATGCCCTGGCCACTCGAGAACATGCCGCGGCCCGTATTGTGGAAAGCCAGGTTCTGGTGGATGCGGAAAAGGCGACTGCCGCCTTGCGGGTGCATCTGGATTCCGGACCGGTGTTCCGCTTTGGTGTCTTGCAGGTGAGCGGCCTTTCCGATCATGACGAAAGCCTGGTGCGGCGTTACCGGCCTCCCGAGCCTGGGACGCTTTACAGTCTCGAGCGTCTGCTGCGCTTTCAGACGACACTCCAGAACACGCCCTATTTTGCTTCGGTGGTGGCGGAGATCGATCCCCAGACCGCAAGCCCTGAGGCTGTTCCGGTACGGGTCCAGGTCGTGGAGGCTCAACCGAAACGGGTCGGTTTTGGTGTGGGTATCAGCAGCAACACAGGGTATCGGGTCGAAACCAGCTATCGCAACACCAACTTCCATGGCCATGCCTGGAACCTGAACAGTGGTGTGCGGCTGGAGCAGCGTCGCCAGCTGGGGTATGCGGACATTTTTCTGCCGCCAGCCACCAACGGCAACCTGGACAGTATCGGTGTGCTGGCCGAGCAAACCGACATTTCCGGCCTCAAGACCCAGCGCCAGGCCATTGGTGTGGTCCGGACCATGCCGAGTGGCAATATTGAAAACCGCCTGGCCTTCAACTACCAGCACGAGATCCTGACCCCGGACGGCAGCCAGCGCAGCAGTCGGGACGCCCTGACCGCCAACTGGTCATGGACCCATCGTGCCGTGGATGACATCCTGGATCCCCATGAGGGGCATGTGCTCAACCTGCAGCTGGGAGGGGCTTCCAGGGCCCTGTTGTCGGATCGTAATTTTGTCCGGATTTATGGGCGCTACCAGCACTTCATCCCGGTCCGGAGCAGGGATGTCCTGATCCTGCGGGCGGAGGGCGGCATGACCGTGGCGGAATCCCGGGAGGGCGTACCCCAGGACTTTCTGTTCCGTACCGGGGGTTCCCAGACCGTGCGGGGCTATGGCTACCAAAGCCTCGGAGTGAGAGACGGCACGGCAACTGTCGGGGGGCGCTACCTGGCAGTGACCAGCCTGGAATATGTGCATTGGTACAAGGGCGACTGGGGGCTGGCAGCCTTTGTGGATGCGGGCAACGCCAATGACGAGCGGAAGCTCTTCAAGATGCAGCTGGGTTATGGGCTGGGTCCCCGCTGGCGCAGCCCGGCCGGCCCGATTGCCCTGGATCTGGCCTATGGCCAGAGCGACCACCGGCTGCGTCTCCAATTTGCCATCGCCATCGCCTTCTGATCAACACGCTCTCGCAGTAGAGCCTGCGTGCCAATCCAGAGGGGCTGCCTGCTCATGGGCAAGGGGACGCCTCGGGGACAGCCTCTTCCGGACGTGGTCAACGCGGCCCGCTACTGGTGCGTTGAACTCCTGCGACCTTTTGCCACCCGGGATGTTGTCATTGCGGTGCGCTGCCTGATTGGCAAAGCCGTAGGGGAAGTTTAGACTCCAAGCACACTTGCTTTAGCCACACACAAACCGAGAGGATCACAATGAAGAAGCTCGTTGTCGTTGCCGCCATCGCCGGCCTGATGGGTTCCACCGCTGCCTTCGCCAGCGCTGACTTGGCCAAGGCCAAGAACTGCCTGGCCTGTCATGCAGTGGACAAGAAGATGGTTGGCCCGGCTTACAAGGATGTGGCCGCCAAGTACAAGGGTGACAAGACCGCCGAGGCCAAACTTGCCGAGAAGATCGTCAAGGGTGGCGTGGGGGTCTGGGGCCAGATGCCGATGCCCCCCAATCCCCAGGTCAGCGCTGCCGAAGCCAAGACCCTGGCAGCCTGGGTTCTGGCCCAGAAGTAAGCCTTTTCAGGTCTGCGAAAGCCAGCCGAGTGCTGGCTTTTTTGTTTAAGGCTCATGGAGGTGGGGCTGTTACAGTTTCATGATGCCCGTGTTGCGAACATGCAACACTTGTCCTGCTGCCGCGCCCAAAAAACAACGCTGTCCTTGCCCTGGGGTTTCCCTAACACCCACAATGCAGGCCAACTTCTCGTTAGAGAGGTGAAATTGGTCAGCCCCGCCGCAAGCGGAGCGCGCCAGTCTTCAATCATGAGGAGAAACATATGCAAAAGAAACTGATCGCTCTGGCCGTTGCTGGCCTGGCTTCCACCGGTGCCTTCGCTCAAGCCAACGTGACCGTTTACGGCGTGGCTGACGCTTCCTTCGATGTGGTCAAGATTGCTGGCGATGCCAACAACGAGCTGGGCAACACCACCCGCGTGTCCACCAACTCCTCCCTGATCGGTTTCAAGGGTGCCGAGTCCCTGGGCAACGGCCTGACCGCCGTGTTCCAGTTTGAATCCGCTGTCGGTTTCGACAACGGTGGTGCTCTGGGCACTTCCCGTGACAGCTTCGTTGGCCTGTCCGGCGGCTTCGGTACCGTCGTTCTGGGTAACCTGACCGGCCCGACCCGCGCTCTGGGCGCTGCCCTGGACGTGAACAGCGGTGCGACCGGCATCGGCGCGAACACCGCCCTGCTGGGCAAGCTGGGCAACAACCTGATCGGCACCACCGACGCCAACGGCAACTACGGCGGCGGCTCCACCTGCGGCCGTTCCACCGTTTGCGCATCGATCTTCGATACCCGCTGGAAGAACGCCATTGCCTACGTTTCCCCGACCTTCGCTGGCCTGAACGCCACCTTCGCGTACGTCGCCAACGAAAACAAGGCCCTGAACGGTCTGACCCCGGCCAACACCACCGGCTTCGACACCGGCCTGAAGTACGCCAACGGCCCGATCATGGCTGCCGTGACCTACAACGCCGTGTACACCAACAACGCCGCTGATCTGAAGATCTCCGACTTCCGCGTTGGTGGTTCCTACAACTTCGGCGCTGCATCCGTCCGTGCCCTGTTCGATCTGGCCCGTGCTGACAATTTCGGCGGCAACAAGGTTACCCAGGCTGTCTGGGGTCTGGGCGCCACCTACAACGTGACCCCCGCTTCCAAGCTGGTCGGTCAGGTGTACGTTGCGCGTGACCTGAAGGTCAACGGCTCCAGCGCTGATGATAGCGGTGCCAAGCTGTTCACCTTTGGTGTCGAGCACAGCCTGTCCAAGCGCACCATGCTGAAGGCCACCTACTCCATGGTCAACAACGACAAGCTGGCTTCCTACGACTACGGCATCAACGCCGCTGGCGTGAACGCCGGTGCTCTGCCTGTTGGCGCTTCCACCCTGGGCGCCACCGTGCAAGGCGTGTCCCTCGGCCTGCGTCACACCTTCTAATTCAGACTCCGTCTGAATCTGGAATCGACGGGCACCTTCGGGTGCCCGTTTTCATGGGGCGGCCGCTGTGCCGCCCCAGTCTTTTTTGATGCCTCCTGGACCGTGTGATGTTTGCCCGCTGACAGCCGAGGGGATGTCTGGCCTGGCTGAGGTCTTGCGTCAGGAGCCCTGGGGGCAAAAGGGGTGTCAGGTGGTATGGGATGCGCGGGGAGGGCAGGCCCGTGCCACCCTGCAGGAAGCGCCGGCCCACAAGAAACAACCCGTGACGCGGTGGCGTGACGGGTTGCTCGTGGTGGAGGGCGACCGGCCCCCGGCGTGTGCCGGTTTCAGCTGCTGAGCACCAGGTTGTCCCGGTGGATGAGCTCGGGCTCCTCGACGAAGCCGAGAATGTCCTCGATCTCGCTGGAGGTCTTGCGGAGGATCCGGCGGGTATCGTTGCTGGCGTAGTTGACCAGGCCGCGGGCGATTTCCTTGCCTGCAGGGGTGCGGCAGGCCACCACCGCGCCCCGGGCGAACTCCCCGTCGGCGGCGATGACGCCAATCGGCAGCAGGCTCTTGCCCGAGTGCAGGGCGTCGATGGCGCCGGCGTCCAGGGTCAGGCTGCCGGCCAGTTGAAGATGGTCGGCCATCCACTGCTTGCGGGCAGCCAGCGGGGTGCTGGTGGCGTAGAGCAGGGTGCCGATGTCCTCGCCCCGCGTGATGCGGAGCAGGGGGTCAGGCTCGCGTCCGCTGGCAATGCAGGTGTGGGCGCCGCTGCGGGCCGCCCGCTGGGCAGCGCGCACCTTGGTGATCATGCCGCCCTTGCTGATCCCGCTGCCAGCACCGCCGGCCATGGTCTCCAGGGCGGTGTTTTCAGCCTTGTCCTCGCCGATCAGGGTGGCGTCCGGATCCTTGCGGGGATCGGCGGTGTACAGCCCCTTCTGGTCGGTCAGGATGATCAGGGCGTCGGCATCGATCAGGTTGGCCACCAGCGCGCCGAGGGTGTCGTTGTCCCCGAACTTGATCTCGTCGGTGACCACGGTGTCATTCTCGTTGATGATCGGCACCACCCCCAGTTCGAGCAGGGTGACCAGGGTCGAGCGAGCGTTGAGGTAGCGGGTCCGGTCGGCGAGATCGGCGTGGGTCAGCAGGATCTGGGCGGTGTGCAGCCCGTTGGCGGCAAAGACGCTTTCATAGGCCTGGGCCAGGCCCATCTGGCCTACCGCAGCCGCAGCCTGGAGCTGATGCATCTCCTGCGGGCGGCTGCTCCAGCCGAGGCGCTGCATGCCGGCAGCGATGGCGCCCGAGGAGACCAGCACCACCTCGCGGCCCTCGGCGATGAGGGCGGCGATCTGGCGTGCCCAGTCGGCCAGGGCGTCGATGGCGAGGCCTTCGCCGTTGTTGGTGACGAGGGCGCTGCCGACCTTGACGACCAGGCGGCGGGCCTTACGGATTCGGGTTCTCATCGCGCTCTTCCTGTTCGTCGTCTGCGTAGTCGTCGTCTTCGTCATCGCTCATGTCGTAGCCGTCGTCCGCAGCTTCCGGGGAGGGCTCGCCGCGCTCGGCGGCTTCCCTGGCGGCAGCGTCGGCGGCGGCCTGGGCGATGGCCTTTTCCTCGTCGAGGATGTCCTGGATCGCGAAGACGACTTCCTGGCAGCCCGCGCGGCTGATCGCTGAGACTTCGAAGTGGCGCTCGACCGGTCCGTAGCCTTCGAGGAAGGCGGCCACGCGGGCCTTGCGCTCATCTTCGTCGGGGATCAGGTCGAGCTTGTTGAGGACCAGCCAGCGGCGCTTGCTGGCCAGCGCTTCGTCGTACTTGTGGAGTTCTTCGACGATGGCATGGGCATCGTGGACCGGGTCGGCCTCCGGGTCGAAGGGGGCCAGGTCGACGATGTGCAGCAGGATGTGGGTGCGCTGCAGGTGGCGCAGGAACTGGTGGCCGAGGCCGGCGCCGTCGGCAGCGCCTTCGATCAGGCCGGGGATGTCGGCGATCACGAAGCTGCGGTTTTCGGAGGTCCGCACCACGCCGAGATTCGGGGCGAGGGTGGTGAAGGGGTAGTCGGCAACCTTCGGCTTGGCGGATGACACCGCGCGGATGAAGGTGGATTTGCCGGCGTTGGGCATGCCGAGCAGGCCGACGTCGGCCAGCACCTTGAGCTCCAGGTGGAGGCCCTTGCGTTCGCCCTCCTGACCCATGGTCTTCTTGCGCGGGGCGCGGTTGGTGCTGGTCTTGAAGTGCAGGTTGCCGAGGCCGCCGCGGCCGCCCCTGGCGATGACCACGCGCTTGCCATCCTGGTCGAGGTCGGCAATGACCTCACCGGTCTCCTGCTCCGTGATGACGGTGCCCACCGGCATGCGCAGCTCGATGTCGTCGCCGCCCTTGCCGTAGCAGTCGGCGCCGCGGCCGTTCTCGCCGCGTTCGGCGAGGAAGGTGCGCTTGAAGCGGAAGTCGATCAGGGTGTTGAGGTTGCGGTCGGCAACGGCGTATACGTCGCCACCCTTGCCGCCATCACCGCCATCCGGGCCGCCCATCGGGATGTATTTTTCGCGGCGGAAGGTGGCGGCGCCGTTACCGCCGTCGCCGGCGATCACTTCAATACGGGCTTCGTCGAAAAATTTCATGGGTGTTTCCGGTTGGGGCGTTGTTCAGGCCCTGAATGAAAAAAAGCCCTATCGCGAGATAGGGCTTTGAATACGTGCGAGCTGAACTTATTCAGCAGCGGGCACGATGTTCACGGTGCGACGCTTGCTGGCGCCCTTGACGGTGAACTGAACGGTGCCTTCGGTCAGCGCGAACAGGGTGTGATCCTTGCCGATGCCGACGTTTTCGCCCGGGTGGTATTCGGTGCCGCGCTGGCGAACGATGATGTTGCCGGCGAGGACGAACTGACCGCCGTAGCGCTTGACGCCTAGACGTTTGCTTTCTGAGTCGCGACCGTTACGGGAACTGCCGCCAGCTTTTTTGTGTGCCATGTCGGTTTCTCCTTAAGCCGAGATCGCGTCGATGCGCAGCTCGGTGTAGTTCTGACGGTGACCCTGATGCTTCTGGTAGTGCTTGCGGCGACGCATCTTGAAGATCTTGATCTTGTCGTGGCGGCCGTGGGAAACCACGGTTGCCGTGACGGTGGCGCCAGCGACCACGGGGGTGCCGATCTTCACAGACTCGCCTTCGCCGACCATGAAGACCTGGTCGAGGGTGATTTGCGAGTCCACGTCAGCCGGTATCTGTTCTACTTTGAGTTTTTCGCCGACGACGACACGATACTGCTTGCCGCCGGTTTTTATGACCGCGTACATGGATGTACTCCGAGTAAAGAGTTTTCAGGGAACGCGGCAGTATATTGATCCGATGGAGGAATGTCAATGAGCGTTCCGGGGCGTGAGGCGGGGTCATGTCAGTGACCCCGAGGTTCAGGGAAGCCGGAGCACGACGTAAAGCCTGGGGGCCGCTTCGCCGGAGGGCAGGTAGCCGATGACGTGAGGTGTCTCACCCAGCCACTGGAGGGCCTCGTTCAAGGACTGGGCTTCCCGGGGCGGGGTGGCGCGGCCGGTGAACACCTGCCTGGACCAGTAGGCCCGGATCTGGGCTGGATTTTTACCTGTCAGTTTCAGATAGAAGTCATCCCTGATGGGGCCCGGGGGAAGGTCCACCAGCTTGACCGGCGTGCCGTCGGGCAGGGTTGTGGTACGCCCGAGGAACAGGGCTTCCACCTGGTTGCGCTTGAGTTCGATCGGCCGGCCGGCACCAGCCTGGCTGGTCACAACCACGATTTCGCCCCGGGCTGCCTGGGCAAGCAGCAGCGGGAAGATCAGGGTAAGGAAGGGCAGCACACGCACGCGGGTGACCTAGAAAACGAAATCCAGGGAGACACTCAGCACATGGACCGTGTCAGGCGGGATCTGATAGTTGGTGGTGGCCGCTTCGGTCAGAAAGCTCCCGCGGCTCTCCCCTGCGGGTTTGATCCTTTCCAGCTGGGCTTTCAGCGCAAGGTTGCGTGCCGCATCCCAGCGGGCGCCCAGGGCGAGGGAGGCCTGGGCCTTGTTGCGGGAGGCGTTGAAGGTACGCAGGAGTCCGGCGAGCCGGGGGTCGGCGAGCTCCGCTGCGCTGACCGGGCCGTCCTGGGTCTGACGGGCGATCGTGAAGTAGGGCATCAGGGGGCCGGAGCGATGGCCACCGGCGAAGTACCAGCCGTGGGCGTCGGGCATGTAACGGTCTGCCCGGCGCTGGACATATTCTCCGATGGCGAGCCAGTTGCCTTCTTCCCACTGAAACCCTGCCGAACTGAAGCGCGCCTTGCCCTTCTCGCCGCTCAGCTCGTCCATTACGCCAGCATTGCCACTGGCTTCGAACTGGGTGCGCAGGAACTGGGTGAACGGGTCTCTCCAGAGCACATGGACCTGAGCGCGGGCATGGGTGAATTGCAGGTTCAGGTTGCCCCGGGCCAGGCTGAGCTTGAGGCCCCGGGTGTTGCGCATGTGGCTGCTGCCCTCGCGGATCGTCACCGCGCTGTTGCCCATCATCGCCTGCAGCTCGAGGGCCGTATCCAGGAGCGTGTAGCGGTACAGGAGGTCGCCTCCGTCCAGCTCGGAGAACAGGTTGAGGGCATAGACCTCGATGGGGGGGCGCACCCAGGGGGTGATGTAATTGACGTTGAGGGCGTCGGAGAACATGAAAAAGGGCGTCCGCGTCCGTCCGGTGCGCAGGGTCAGTGCGGGGGTGATCCGGTAGCGCAGGAAGGCCCAGGTGATCTGGGGGGTGTAGGTGTCTCCAGGCTGTTTGCGGGTGACGGCCTGTACCGTGAAGTCCAGGGTGTCGGAAATGCGCCCGGTTCCTTGCAGTCCGAACACCGAGTCCACGCTGGGGTCAAGGGTGCTGCCCGCGCCGCTGTCCTGAAGCAGGTTGCTGCGAAAGCGGTAGTCGTCCCGATCGGAGCGCACCACGCCCAGGGTGGCAAAGCCGGTGAGGTCGTAGCGGGGGGCCGCGGTGTCGGCCAGGGCGCAACTGCTCACCAGCAAGAGCAGGCAAAGTGGTGTCTTCATGAGTGGCATCCCGGAGCGGGCATGCGGATGGCGAGCCAGTCGCTGGCCTGCTCTGCCGGCAGGGCCTGGGAGAACAGGTAGCCCTGTCCGAAGTCGCACTCCAGCTCGGCCAGCAGGCGGGCCTGGGCGGGAGACTCGATGCACTCGGCGATCACGCTGATGCCGAGTTCGTGGGCCAGGCGGATGGTGGCGCCGACGATGGCCCTCAGGCGGGTGTCGTTTTCAATCTCGCGGATGAAGGAACCGTCCAGCTTGATGGTGTCGCAGGGGATCGAGTGGAGATAGCTGAGGGACGAGTAGCCGGTGCCGAAATCGTCGATCAGGATCTTGAGGCCACGGGCACGCAGCTGCGCCAGTTGATGGATGGCCAGCTCCCGGCGGCTCACCAGGGTGCCTTCGGTGATTTCCAGCTTGAGTACGCTGGGCGGGAGTCCGTGGCTTTCGATGCAGGTGACGATCTGTTCGGCCAGGTCACTCTGGTTGAGCTGCCGGGGGGACAGGTTGACGCTGATGGAGAGGTGCTCGTCAGCCAGCCCGGCGGCACGCCAGGCGGTCAGGCTGAGGCAGCTCTGGTTGAGCATCTGCATGCCGAGATCGTGGATCAGGTCGAGGGACTCGGCCATCGGGATGAAGGCGTCCGGACCGATTCGCCGGGTGCTGGCGTCCGGCCAGCGGACCAGGGCTTCGAAGCCGGCGACCTGTCCGCTGTGCAGTGCGACGATGGGCTGGAAGTGGGCCTGCAGCGCTCCGTTGCCCAGGGCGGCCCGCAGTTCGGATTCGAGCTGCAGGTCATGGAGGACCTGCTGGTGCATCGGGGCCTGGAACAGGGTGATGGTGTCGTCCGTGCTGCTGCGGGAACGGTGCATGGCATTGTCGGCGTCCCGCATCAGGTCCTCCGCCCGGTCGAAGCCGCCGCTGCCCAGGGCCACCCCGATGCGGGTCTTGGGGTAGAGGGTGTGGCCGTTGAGGTTGGCACTCCCGGCCAGGCGCTCCTGCAGGCTGCGGGACAGGCGGATGGCTTCGGCAGCATCGGGAATGTCGTTGAGCAGCAGCGCGAACTGGTCCCCGCCGATGCGTCCCACCACATCACCGGGGCGGGACAGATCCTTGATGCGGCTGGCCATCAGCCGCAGCAGGTCGTCGCCGGCGGAGTAACCGAGGCTGTCGTTGATCACGTGAAAGCGTTCGATATTGATGTGGAGAACGGCAAACTGATTGCCCTGGGCCCGGTCTGCGTGAAGGAGTGCGTTCTGCAGGTGCTCGACAAAGAGGGCCCGGTTGGACAGGCCGGTGAGTCCGTCGTGGAGGGCGTCGTGAAGCAGCTGCTCTTCCGCCCGCTTGCGCAGGTGAATGTCGCTGATGGAGCCGGCCATCCGGATGCTCCGCCCTGAGGCCGGGTCGTGCCGGGCGATGCCCCGGACGAGGATCCAGCGGTAGTCCCCGTCGGCGTGGCGGGTCCGCAGCTCTGCATGCAGATGGGTGGTTTCGCCCTTCAGGTGGGCGATCAGGCGCAAGCGGAAGGTTTCCCGGTCGTCTCCGTGGATCATGGCCGTCGCCAGGGCCGGGTTGCCTTGCAGGCTGTGATTGTCGAGGCCCAGGATCTCGTGGAAGCGCGGAGCGAAATAGCAGGTGTCGGCCAGGATGTCCCAGTCCCACAGCCCGTCATTGGCGGCGTGGGTGGCGAGGGCGTAGCGCTCCTCGCTCAGGACCAGCTGGCGGGTGGTGGACTCCAGTTCGACGATGCGGGCCTGGAGGGCGTCGGCCATGCGGTTGAAGTGGCGGCAGAGCTGGGTGAGTTCGTCATTTCCCCGCTCGGGAATCCGGTGGCCCAGCTCGCCCGCGGCAATGGCCTGACTGCCCCGCAGCAGGTGGCTCAGGTTGCGTGTCATCAGATAACCGAGGGTGCCGAGCAGGGCCAGGGTGAGGAGGATCTCGACACTGGCGATGAGGACCCCCTGGCTGAGGATGTGCTGTCTGGCCTGGGCCAGGATCGCCACCGAGACCCCGAACTGGAGGAAGCCGACTTCGTTGCGCTCGAGGAGCAGGGGCCGCCGGATGTGGATCAGGTGTTTGCCCTGCCCGGGCCCGGTCTGGAGCGACTCGAGGGCATCGGGTGGGGGCAGGGTGTCCAGGGCAGGCAGGCCGGCGGCAACCCGCGTCCGGCCTCTGGCATCCACGATCCGCACATAGACCAGGCCTTCCTGGGCTTCATGGAGCAGTTCGCCCAGGGCATCCTGGAGTTCCGCGTAGCGCCCCTGGGGAATGTAGGCATCCGTGACGACGTTGAGGATGGCAGCGTTCTGGGACACCAGGGTCTGCAGGCTGGCGTTGGTGGCGTCATTCATGAGGCGCCCGCTGTTGGCCAGCAGCAGGGTCAGCATCACGACCTGGACCACGGTACTGGCCAGAAGGAGACGCACCCGGATCGGGAGTGTTCCGAAAAGGGTCTGGACGAAGCGGTTGGCGGGGCCGTGCATGGATGGGATTATGCACGAACGGATATTAAATCCGGGTGCTCCCATGCAAAATGGCACACCCGGGGCAGGGCTGTGGCTGGGTCCGGGGAGGGCGCCCCTCCCCAGACCGGACAACCGGGGCTGCCTGCCGCAGCCCCGCTGCGGGGTTTACTTTTTCCAGGTATCGCGGAGGGTGACGGTACGGTTGAAGACCGGAGCCCCGTCCCGGGTGTCCACCCGATCCGCCACGAAGTAGCCGTGGCGCTCGAACTGGAAGCGGGCTTCCGGCCTGGCTGCACGCAGGGCGGGTTCGAGCTGGGCGGTGATCACCTTCAGGCTGCCCGGGTTGATGTCGTCCAGGAAATCCCGCTCCACCCCCTCGGGGTCGCCTTCGCGGCGGTTGCCCGGGTAGGCATGGGCGAAGAGCCGGTCATACAGGCGCACCTCGGCGGTGTAGGCGTGCTCCACCGAGACCCAGTGCAGGTTGCCCTTCACCTTGTAGTTGTCGGCGCCGGGCGTGCCGGACTTGGAGTCGGGCAGGTACTCGCACAGCACTGCGGTGATGTTGCCGTCGGCATCCTTCTCGCAGCCGGTGCACTTGACCACGTAGCCGTAGCGCAGGCGGGCCATGTTGCCCGGGTAGAGGCGGTGGTAGCCCTTGACCGGCGTCTCCATGAAATCCTCGCGCTCGATCCACAGTTCGCGGCCAAAGGGCATCTCGCGCTTGCCGAGCTCCGGGTGTAGCGGGTGGTTGGGGGCGTGGCAGCGCTCCGTCTGGCTTTCGGGGTAGTTGGTGATGATCAGCCTGAGCGGATCCAGTACCGCCACGCGGCGCTCGGCGGCTTCGTTGAGGTGCTCGCGCATGCAGTCCTCAAGCACGCTCATGTCGATCCACGAGTCGCCCTTGGACACCCCGATGCGCTCGGCAAAGCGGCGGAAGCCCTCGGGGGTGAAGCCGCGGCGGCGGGCGCCGACCAGGGTCGGCAGGCGCGGGTCATCCCAGCCGGCCACGTGCTTCTCGTCCACCAGCTGGATCAGCTTGCGCTTGGAGAGCACCACGTAGGTGAGGTTGAGGCGGGCGAACTCGATCTGGCGCGGCACCGGGCGGGGGAAGAAACCGCCCTCGGCCAGGCTGTCCAGCAGCCAGTCGTAGAAGGGGCGCTGGTCTTCGAACTCCAGCGTGCAGATGGAGTGGGTGACGTCCTCCAGCGCGTCCTCGATGGGGTGGGCGAAGGTGTACATCGGGTACACGCACCAGCGGTCGCCGGTGCGGTGGTGGGTGGCGTGGCGGATGCGGTAGATGGCCGGGTCGCGCAGGTTGATGTTGGGCGAGGCCATGTCGATCTTGGCGCGCAGGATGTGGGTGCCGTCGGGAAACTCGCCGGCCTTCATGCGCTGGAACAGTTCGAGGTTTTCGGTGACGCTGCGGTTGCGGAAGGGGCTGTCCTGGCCGGGGCTGGACAGGGTGCCGCGGTAGGCACGCATCTCCTCGGCCGACAGCGAATCCACGTAGGCCTTGCCGACGATGATGAGGTGCTCGGCCATGGCGTACATCTTGTCGAAGTAATCCGAGGCGAAGTACAGGTGCTCACCCCAGTCGAAGCCCAGCCACTGCACGGCCTCGATGATGGCGTCCACGTATTCCTGTTCTTCCTTGGTCGGATTGGTGTCGTCGAAGCGCATGTGGCAGGCGCCGCCGTAAGCCTCGGCCAGGCCGAAGTTGAGGCAGATGCTCTTGGCGTGACCGTAGTGCAGGTAGCCGTTGGGCTCCGGCGGAAAACGGGTCTCCACCCGGCCGCCCCACTTGCCGGCACGGCGGTCTTCGTCGATCAGGTTGCGGATGAAGTTGCTGGGGCTGGAGTCTTCTGTCGGGGTGCTCGGAGCGGTCATCTGGTCTTACCTTGCAGGACGGGCGCCGGGTGGCAGGTCCACCCGAACTGGAAAATCCCGCGATTGTAGCCGATGCCGCCCCGCCCCAAGCCTGCCCGTGGCGTCGAGGCCGGGGGGCCGCGCGCGTGGCCTGTGTCCCGGGGGTGCAACGGATGGGGCTGGAGCCATTACAATGAACGGCTACTGCAGTCCCTGGCCGGATCAACCCTGGCCCGAGGACGGACGATCACCCTGCGCCCATGACACAGACTGATGACCCCCACGTCCTGATGGTGGACGACGACCCCCTGACCCGCCTGGTCGCCGGCACAGCCCTCCGTGAGGGCGGCTTCCGGGTGAGCGAGGCCGCGAGCGGGGAAGAGGCCCTGGCGCGGCTCGACCGGGAGGACGTCCCCGATCTGGTCCTGCTCGATGTGATGATGCCCGGCCTCAGCGGTTTCGAAGTCTGCTGCCAGTTGCGTGCCCGCCCGTGGGGCGCCCTGGTGCCGGTGATCATGCTCACCGGGCTCGAGGACAGCGAGTCGGTGGAGCAGGCGTTCGATGCGGGCGCCACGGATTTCATCTCCAAGCCCATCAACGGGAGCCTGTTGCGGTTCCGTATCCGTTACGTGCTCCGCGCTGCCCGGCTGATGAAGGAGCTGGCTCGCAACCAGAGCCGCCTCGAGCATTCCCAGCGGATTGCCCGTCTGGGCAGCTGGGAATGGACGGTCGATGAGGAGGAGGTGGAGCGCTCGGCCCAGTATTTCCGCCTGTTTGGTGGTGCTCCGGAGGCGTTCGGCCCGTCGATGGAGGCGGTCCTCGAGCATGTCTATGCTCCCGACCGGGACAGGGTGGCCGCGGCGCTCGAGGGTGCCCGGCGCGGGCAGGCCTATCAGCTGACCTACCGGATCGTCTGGCCCGACGGCAGCGTGCGGACCGTGCTGGAAACCGCCGAGCCCGCAGCCGGTGGGGAAGGCGATGGGCGCTCTGCACCGCTCGTCATGGAGGGGAGCCTGCAGGACATCACCGAGCAGGTAGATGCCCAGCGGCGTATCCGCCAGCTCGCCTATTTCGATCATCTCACGGGCTTGCCGAACCGGGAGTTCTTCCGGGAGGCTCTGGTCGTCGCGGCCGTGCGCTGCCTGCGCAACGACAGCCGCTGCGCGGTGATGGTGGTGGACCTGGACCGTTTTGCCCGTATCAATGACAGCCTCGGCCCCGAGCGGGGGGACCAGGTTCTCCAGGTGATCGGCCACCGCCTGCGGGAGGCCATGGGGGATCGTATCCCGGCCGATCCGCCCGCTGGAGGGGGAATGCCGGTGTTCCGGGTGGCACGCCTGGCGGCCGACGAATTTGGCATCCTGGTTCAGGATGTGGGGTCCGTGGACGAGGCCCTCGAGATTGCCGGGCGGCTCCTGCGGGTGGTCCAGGTGCCCATCCGGGTGCCCCAGCAGGAGATTGCCCTCTCGGCCAGGATCGGTGTGGCCGTGATGCCCGATCACGCCTGCGATGCGGATGCCCTTCTGAAGGCAGCGGAAACCGCCCTCAACCGGGCCAAGCGCAGCAATGGCGAGCCCGTTTCCCTGTTCTCCGAAGAGATGAAGATCGCCGCCCTGCTGCGCTTCACCCTGGAAGGCGAGCTGCGCAAGGCCCTTGCCGAGGGCAGCCTCCAGGTGGTCTATCAGCCCATCGTGACACTGCCCGAAAGACGGGTGGTCAAGGCCGAGGCCCTGGTGCGCTGGTTCCACGGAACCCGTGGGGCCGTGCCGCCCCCCGAGTTCATCTCCCTGGCCGAGGAGACCGGCATGATCGTGCCCCTCAGCCGTCTGGTGATCGAGCGGGTGTGCCGTGACATCGCGGACCTGGAGGATCGCCTGCCCCCGGATTTCCGGGTCAGCATCAATCTCTCCGGTGTCAACTTCATGGATGTCCGGCTTATTCCCACCGTGGAGGAGATCCTCCGCAGGGCGGGTGTCCCGCCCACCCGGATCGAGTTCGAATTGACGGAGACCGTATTGATGCGTGACCTGGATTACGCCACCAGCACCCTGGGGCAGCTGCGGGAGAGGGGCATCCGGGTGGCGGTGGATGATTTCGGCACGGGCTACTCGTCCCTGGCCTACCTGCGGCGGCTGGCCGTCGATACCCTCAAGATCGATCGTTCCTTCATTCACGAGCTCAGTGACGGCCAGGGCATCGCCATCGTCGAGGCGGTGATCGGCCTGGCCCGCAGCCTGGGTCTGGAGGTGGTGGCTGAAGGGGTCGAGACGACCGCCCAGCTTCAGGCGCTGGTCGAAAGGGGCTGCCACCAGATCCAGGGGTATCTGTTTGCCCGGCCGATGGCGCCTGGCCTCCTGGCCGGGATGCTCTCCCGGGTGCTGGAGATCCCGGAGGATCCCCTTCCCCGGGGCTGAGCCCCGGCTTCAGCCCGGCATTTTTTCGGGGGGCTTGATGGCGATGGACAGACGTACCCCTTCGGACGCTTCCAGCTCCCGCAATTGCCGGATCAGGCTCTCATCCAGCACGAAATCGGCCGCCAGGAGCATGACCCCGTCCCGGGTCAGCAGGTCCCGCGCCAGCACCATGCCCGGCCGCAGGGCGGCAGGGTTCAGTTCGGAGGTGCTGGCGCTGATGACCTCGGTGGCGCCCAGAATGTCCACCAGGGCATCCACCACCTGGGGACAGTAGCGCTTGCCCCGGTTGTGCTGAATGAAGGTCAGTGCCTCCTCGGCCTTGAGCTTGCGGGGGGACAGGGTACCGATCTGCAGGCCGTCATACTCGTTGGCGACCGCCAGGATGCGGGCGCCGTAGGGAATGGTCAGGCCGGACAGGCGATCCGGGTAACCCTGGCCGTCCCAGCGTTCATGGTGGCTGCGGATGTAGGTGCCTGCCTTGCGCAGGTTCTCGAGTCCCATCAGGGCGGCCTGTCCGGTAACCGGGTGCTTGCGCAGCAGCCCCAGTTCGTCACCGGTCATGTGGGAGACGGGTTTGGCCAGCAGCTCGTCCGGCAGGCCGATCTTGCCCACGTCGTGGAGGAGGCCGGCGAGCATCACGTCCTGGGCATCGGCGGCAGAAAAATGGAGGCGCAGGGCGATCTTGCGGGCCAGGTCGGCCACCCGCCGGGAGTGACCGGAGATGGCGCCCTCCCGCAGCTCGATCAGGTTGGAGAACACCCGGATCGAGGTCAGGAAGTGCTGCTTGAGCTTTTCGTGAGCGCCCCGCAGCTCCGCGGTGCGCGCCTCCACCTTCTGCTCGAGGCTGGCATTGAGGGTCTTCAGCTCTGCGTTCTGAGCCCGGGTCAGGGCTTCGAGGCGGTTCTTTTCCCGCTCCAGGGCCTTGCGCTCCAGGGCCTCCCGGACGGTCAGCACCACCTCCTGGTCGTTCCAGGGCTTGGAAATGTAGCGGGCGATCTGGCCCGCATTGATGGCGGCGATCGTCGACTCCATGTCCGCGTAGCCGGTCAGGAGCAGCCGGACCACGTCCGGGTGGCGTTTGCGGGCCTCGGTCAGGAAGGTCGCCCCGTCCATGCCCGGCATGCGCATGTCGGAGATGATCAGGTCCACCTTTTCCCGGTCCAGGATCTCGAGGCCCTCGGCGCCGCCGCTGGCGATGAGGACTGTGTAGCCGTGGGGGCGGAACAGGCGTCGCAGGGATGACAGGATGTTGGCTTCGTCGTCGACGCAGAGCAGGGTGAAGCTGGGGGTGTCGGGGGCTGCGTTCATGGGGGGGCTCCGGCAGGATCCTGATGCTGGACCGGGAGGGTGATCCGGAAGGTGGTGCCTGCGCCAGGGGTGCTGCTCACGCTGATTTTTCCGTTGTGTTTCTGCACGATGCCGTAGGAGAGGGACAAGCCGAGGCCGGTCCCCTTGCCGACGGGTTTGGTGGTGAAGAAGGGATCGAAGATCCGGTCGATGACGGCCTGGGGTATTCCGCTGCCGTTGTCGGCCACCTCGATCCAGACCTTGTCGCCGCCCTCCATGCCGGTGCGCACGGTGATGGTGCCCCGCTGCCCTTCGGGCATGGCATGGGCGGCATTCACGAACAGGTTCATGAAGACCTGGTTCAGCTGGGACGGCAGGCAGTCCACTCGGGGGAGCGGGCCGTATTCCCTGACCACTTCGGCCCGGTACTTGATTTCGTTGCTGGCCACATTGAGGGTGCTGTCCAGGCCCTGGTGGAGGTCCGCCGCCTGCCAGTCCTGGGTGGATTCGGAGCGGGAGAAGTCCCGCAGATCCTGCACGATCTTGCGTACCCGTTCGGTGCCTTCCTCTGACTCGCTGATCAGCTGGTGGATGTCCTCCCGCAGGAACTGGAAGTCGGCAGCCTCCTTGGCGGATGCAATCGCGGCCCGGTCTTCCGGCGGGAGACTGGCCTCCCGGGCCTCGTAGCTGTCCATCACCGACAGGAGCTGACCTACATAGGTCTTCAGGCTGCGGATGTTGGAATTGACGTAGCCGATGGGATTGTTGATTTCATGGGCGACCCCTGCAGCCAGCTGGCCGATCGAGGCCATTTTCTCGGACTGGACCAGTTGCTGCTGGGTGTCGTGCAGGCGGCAGTTGAGTTCGGTGAGCTCGGCGTAGCGTTTCAGGAGTTCCTCCTCGGCCCGCTCCCGCCGCTCGATGTCCTGCTCCAGGCTGGCCTTGGCCTGCTGGAGCTGATCGGTGCGCTGGGCCACCTTGGCTTCCAGATCGGCGTGCATGCGCAGCAATGCCATCTCGGCAAATTTGCGCTCGGTGATGTCCTGCAGCGTCTCTATCGCTCCGATCACCTCCCCCAGGGCATTCTTGAGGGGCGCTGCCGTGAAATGCAGCCAGCGCCCGCTGTCCCCCAGCTGGGGGAAGAAGTCTTCTGCTTCATAGGCGCCCTCCACATGGGGTGAGCGGCGGATTTTCTTGTCGCCGTAGAACTGCATGATGTCCTCGACCTGCCCGGACACGATCAGATCGGCGAGGATGGGGCGCTCCACGTCATAGAAGGCCACCCACGGCCGGCGGGTGCCCACCATCCGGGCTGCAGGGATGCCGAGCGCCTGTTCGCAGGCGTGGTTCCAGTGGGTCACCACCTGATGGGCATTGATCACCAGGGTCGGCACGGGGTCGCCGTCAATGATCTGGGTGAGCAGCTGCTGGGTCTGTTGCTGAGCGGCTTCGGCGCGTTTGCGTTCGGTCACGTCGATCAGGCTGCAGATGGTCGTCGGGGTCCCGGCGATGAGCTCCCGGTTGATCATCAGCTCCACCCAGCGCTGTTCCTTGTCCCGTGTGCAGATCAGGGTCTCGCAGCGGGAAAACGGCTGGGCTTCCCGGGGCGCCATTTCGCTGCACTGGCGCAGCCTTTCGTGGACATGGGCCGGAAAGAGCTCCCGGTAGTGCATGCGGGCCAGGGTTTCCGGGCTGTGGCCGGTCAGCCGCGACATGGCCCGGTTGGCGAACAGGATCTGCTCGCCCCGGTGCAGGAGGATGGCTGCGCTGAGGGATTCGGCGAGGGGAAACAGGGATGAGGGCAGCAGAAAAGGCGACGGCGTCATGGTCGGCTCAAAGCATCAGGCGGTAGCTTTCAAAGCGGTTCCGGGTGTCCTCCAGCACTGCCAGCAGGACTTCCCAGCTCAGTCCCAGGCCGGTCACCGTTTCCTGATCTAGGCGGGGCACCTGGCTCCACTCGTCCTTGCCTTCGTCCAGGTCCAGGGCCTGGGAGATGGCATCCGCGTAATGGATGATGCCGGCCATCCCGCCGGGGGCGCCCCGTTGCGGGTCGTGGTGCCAGGCCAGGGCATCCACGATGTCGGCCGGAAAGTTCCAGCGGGCGGTCAGGGCGGCCCCCACCTGGGCATGGTCGAAGCCGAAGATCCGGCGTTCCGCATCGGTCAGCGGAAGGTCCCCGGAGTGGGCCAGCTCCAGGCAGCGGCTGAAGTGATCCGGATCGAGCACCATCAGCGCCAGCCGGCCGATGTCGTGGAGCAGACCCGCGATGAACAGGGACTCCGGGCGGCGCCCCAGGGCCTGGGCCAGGGCCTGGGCCGCGACTGCCGTGCCCAGCACGTGACGCCAGAAACGATCCTGATTGAACCCGGCGGCGCAGCCGGCCGGCAGGCTGGTCACCACCGCCGCGGCCAGCACCAGGGAGCGTACCGAGGACAGGCCCAGCACCACGATCGCATCATGGATCGAACTGACCCGGGCCTGCAGCCCGTAGAAGGGGGAGTTGGCCACCCGCAGCACCCGGGCGGCAATCGCCTGGTCCTGGGCGATCTGGTGGGCCAGTTTGTCGATATCCGTGTCGGCGCCCGCCATCGAGGCCAGCACCTCCATGGCCACGGCCGGCATGGCCGGCAGCTTGTGGATATGGGCGACGAGTTCGTCCAGGGTAAAGGGCGCACTGCTCATTGGAGTCTCTTCATGCGAAAGGCCAGCACGGCGTGGAGCAGGGCCTGGGCGCCAGGGTCGTCGGTGGCATGGCGGAACAGGTGCATCACCCGCTGGCGGATGGCCTCCCGCTGCCTTTCCTGGTCGGCGGGGTCTTCCGGCGCGATGATGAGCAGTGTTTCGATGCTCCGCCGGCCGAGGCTGACCAGGTGATTTTCCGTCAGGGTGGTTCCGGCTGGAAGCAGGATGGTGCCGTTCCGGTCGGTGACCGGTGCCCCGAGCACCATGCCGGGCTGTGCTTCTGCGAGGGCGAGGGTGAGGACGGTGCTCATGCTGCGGGTTTGGCACAGGTGAAGGTGAGCAGGCAGCCCCGGGAGTGGCCGAAGGCGCCCAGGGTGTGGGCTTCCACCCGGAAGAGGCGGGTGCCGCAGAGGATCTCGGCCTTGCCCTCGCCAGCGGAGAGCAGCGGATGGAAGTCGGCCGGCAGCACATCCACCGCGTCCTGGCCGAGCAGGCGGGGCTGTTCGGAGAACAGGGCCTCGGCAGCCCGGTTGCAGAAGGCGATCATCCCGCCCGGATCCACCCCGATCACCGGCAGCGGCATGACTGCCAGGGCCTCCTGGGTCATGCTGAGGGCGGCCTCGTCCAGCCCCAGGCGGCGCTCCTGCTCCGCCAGGACCGACTTGAGGCGCTCGTTCATCCGGGCCAGTTCCTGATTGGCCTGCTGCAGTTCGGCGCCCAGGCGACGGTTGTCGTCGGCCAGAGCCTTGCGGCGGAAGGCTTCTTCGATGTTGGCCCGCAGCATGGCGTCGTCCCAGGGCTTGGTCAGGAACTTGTAGATGGCGCCCTCGTTGATGGCATTGGTCACCGACTGGAGATCGGTGTAGCCCGACAGCACCATGCGCACGGTGTCCGGCACCATGTCCTTGGCCTTGCGCAGGAACTCGACCCCGGTCATGCCCGGCATGCGCTGATCGGAAACGATCACATCCACCGGGTTGGCAGCCAGGATCTCGAGTCCCTGCTGCCCCCCGCTGGCGGTCAGGATGGTATAGCCGTCCCGGCGCAGCAGGCGGCGCAGGGAGGACAGGATGTTGTCTTCATCATCCACCAGCAGCAGGGTCTTGCGGGGTATCGGATCCCGGATCAGGTGTCCATCCAGCCGCCGCCCGTCGGCAAGCAGCTGGCCAAATTCCGCCGGCCGCAGGGCCGCCCCCAGGTACGGACCGGCCAGGATGTCGGCGCCACAGGCTTCCATGACCGAAGCGTGGAGAGGCGAGTCGATGCCCTCTGCACACACCGCCAACTTCAGGCGGTGGGCGCGACTGGCCAGGGCCCGGGCGATGGCCACGCCTTCCGGGTCTGCCGTGACATCCCGCGCCAGGCTGGCCGGAATCTTCATGCCATCCAGGAACTGGGCGTGGAGTGCCGCCAGATGGATGCCACTCCCGCTGGACACGTCGATCATGAAACGCACGCCGCAGGTCTTGAGGTGGGCGAGGGCCGCGCATTCCTCCGCCGAGATGCCGTCCTTGCCGCAGTGGATATGGAACTCCAGGCATCCAGGCGCCAGGCAGGCCTCCAGGAGAATGCCGTTGATCCGGTGGGCGACGTCGGTGTCGCACAACAGGTCCAGCTCCGCAGCCAGGGCCAGGGTCAGCGGGCGGTTCCGGGTGTGGTTCCAGCGGGCCATCTGGGTGCTGGCCGCCCGCAGCATCGCCAGGCTGGCTTCGCCGGATGCGCCCAGGGTCACTGCCCGGGGCTGACCGTCCAGGGCGGAGTAGAGCTCGGCCCCGGTCAGTTCGCCGCTGTGACAGTCATAACGTGGCAGGTAAAGCAGGGTATCCACCTCGGAGGTGGGGGCGGCTGGACAGTCCATCAGGTCTCCAGAGGGGGGAAAGCGGCACTTCCGGACAGAGTGCTCGGGTGCACGAAATCCTGCAAGGGCAATCCACCCAGGTATCGGCAGCCCGCCGGCAGGCTTGAGGGCGGGCGCGGGGAAGGGAGGGCTTTTTGTCCGGGGAGAGGTCCGGGCATGGGGTGCGGTGGGGTACGGCAGGGTAAAATCCCGCCCCTGCGCTCCCGCTCCGGGCGCCGCAGCCGTAAACCTGTCCGACTCTCCGCCGTAGCGCCCATGCCCGTCTCCCCCCCGCGGTCCGACCGCAACGATCCTTATGCCCTGCTCGAAGACTGCCTGTCGGCCGACCGTCCGGCCCTGCGCCGCGACCTGCGCCGCCTGCCCCGGCGCCCGCGCAGCCTGGCCGAGCTGCCGGAGCCCCTGCGCCTGCGCATCGCCGATTCGGCGGCCCGCCTGAGCGCCCGGGCGGCGGCCCTGCCCAAGCCGGATTTCCCCCCCGAGCTGCCGGTCAACCAGCGCAAGGACGAGATCGCCGAGGCCATCCGCACGCACCAGGTGGTCATCGTGTGCGGCGAGACCGGCTCCGGCAAGACCACCCAGCTGCCCAAGATCTGCCTCGAGCTGGGCCGCGGGGTGGCCGGCCTGATCGGCCACACCCAGCCCCGGCGGATCGCCGCCCGGGCCACCGCCAGCCGCATCGCCCAGGAACTGAAGAGCGAGCTCGGCAGCATCGTCGGCTACAAAATCCGCTTCACCGACCGCATCGGGCCCCAGAGCTACATCAAGCTGATGACCGACGGCATCCTGCTCGCCGAGACCCAGGGCGACCCGCTGCTGTCGGCCTACGACACCCTGATCATCGATGAGGCCCACGAACGCAGCCTCAACATCGACTTCCTGCTCGGCTACCTGCGCCAGCTGCTCGTCAAGCGGCCGGACCTGAAGCTGATCGTCACCTCGGCGACCCTGGACGCCGAGCGCTTCGCCCGCCATTTCGGCAAGGGCGACACGCCGGCGCCGGTTATTGAAGTATCGGGCCGGCTCTATCCCATCGAGATGCGCTACCGCCCGGTGGAGCGGGACGAGCCGAAACCGCTGCGCCCGGGCGAGGCGCCACCGCGCCAGGACAGCCGCGGCCCCGACCGCGATCTCTACGACGCCCTGGTGGACGCGGTGGACGAGGCCCATCGCAGCGGTCCCGGCGACGTACTGGTGTTTTTGCCCGGCGAGCGGGAGATCCGTGAAGCTGCCGAGGCCTTGCGCAAGGCCCACCACGCCGCCGGCACCGAGATCCTGCCCCTGTTCGCCCGCCAGTCCGCCCAGGAGCAGGCCCGGGTGTTCGCCCCGTCCAAGGGGCGGCGGGTGGTGCTGGCCACCAACGTGGCCGAAACCTCCCTCACCGTGCCGGGCATCCGCTATGTGGTGGACACCGGCCTGGCCCGGCTCAAGCGCTACAGCCACCGCAACAAGGTGGAGCAATTGCAGATCGAGAAGATCGCCCAGTCGGCGGCCCGCCAGCGCGCCGGGCGCTGCGGCCGGGTGGCCGATGGCGTGTGCTTCCGCCTCTACGACGAGGACGACTTCAACAAGCGCCCGGCCCACACCGACCCGGAGATCCTGCGCTCGTCCCTGGCCGGGGTGATCCTGCGCATGAAGTCCCTCAAGCTCGGTGAGGTGGCCGACTTCCCCTTCATCGACGCGCCCCTG
>NZ_JAQUVG010000024.1 GCF_028693495.1 Zoogloea sp.
CACCAGCACGCCCGACGGAGCCAGCAAGCTCGAGTGGCGTGCGGACGGCTCGGTGGTCACCGATGGCAGCCAGCACATCCGGGCCCTCAACCGGAAACTGGGCCTGAACCTGCCCATCGATGGCCCCAAGACGCTCAACGGGCTGATCCTCGAGCACCTGCAGGACATCCCCGAGTCGGGTGTTTCGGTGAAGATCGCGGGGGTCGCCATCGAGGTGGTCCAGGCTGAAGATCGCCGCATCAAGAACGCCCGGATCTTCCGCCCCCGGGCTTCCCACTGACCCGCCCATGCGCCCCGGCTTTACAAGGGCAACGGCGGGCGGCATGATCGACGCCATTCCCAGGCAGTCCTTCCACTGATCGCAGAGGCATGTCCGCAAACGCCCAAGTCGCCCTGAGCGGCCTCGCCCGCGCCTTCGTGCAGCACGGCAAACTCCTCGAGGCCGAAGCCGTCGACTGCACCCGCCCGTCCAGCAACCCCAACGACTTCATCTTCGAGGTGATCAACCGGGGGTTGATGAACGCGGCCGAGATTGCCCGCTTTGCAGGCGACACCTTTGGCACGCCGGTACTCGACCTGGCGGCCTACGACACCCGCTACCTGGCCGTGGAGGCGGTGGACCGCAAGCTGATGCAGAAGCACCAGGTGGTCGCCCTGAACCGCCGGGGCAACCGGCTGGCCCTGGCCATGGCCGACCCGTCCAACCTGCGCATCCTCGACGAGATCCGTTTCCAGACGGGCCTGAGCGTGGATCCGGTGGTGGTCGAGGCCCCCAAACTGGCGGCCCTGATGGAGCAGTTGTCCGAGTCGGCGGAAACCACCCTCCGCGACCTGACCGGGGACGACTTCGACATGAACCTGCTGGGGCAGGAGGAAACCCCCAGCCAGGATCAGACCGAGGATGCCGCCAGCGACGTGGATGACGCCCCCGTGGTGCGCTTCATCCAGAAGCTGCTGATCGATGCGATCAACGATGGCGCCTCGGACGTCCACTTCGAGCCCTACGAAAAGTATTACCGGATCCGCTTTCGCACTGACGGCATCCTGCGGGAAATCGCCCAGCCCCCTCTGGTGCTCAAGGAAAAGATCGCTGCCCGCATCAAGGTCATCTCGCGCCTCGACATCTCGGAGAAGCGGATCCCCCAGGATGGCCGGATGAAGCTGGTGCTGTCCAAAAGCAAGGCCATCGATTTCCGGGTATCCACCCTGCCCACGCTGCACGGCGAGAAGATCGTGATGCGTATCCTGGACCCCTCCTCGGCGATGCTCGGGGTGGACGCCCTGGGCTACGAGCCCGACCAGAAGGCCACCTTGATGGAGGCGGTCACCCGCCCTTACGGGATGATCCTGGTCACCGGCCCCACCGGGAGCGGCAAGACCGTTTCCCTGTACACCTGCCTCAACCTGCTCAACAAGCCCGGCGTCAATATCAGCACCGCCGAAGATCCGGCAGAAATCAATCTGCCCGGCATCAACCAGGTGAACGTCAACGAGAAAGCCGGCCTCACCTTCGCCAGCGCCCTGCGCGCCTTCCTGCGCCAGGATCCGGACGTGATCATGGTGGGTGAAATCCGCGACCTGGAAACCGCCGAAATCTCGGTCAAGGCCGCCCAGACCGGCCACCTGGTGCTGTCAACCCTGCACACCAACGACGCGCCCTCCACCCTGGAGCGCCTCAAGAACATGGGCGTGGCGCCGTTCAATATTGCATCCTCGGTGATCATGATCACCGCCCAGCGCCTGGCCCGGCGCCTGTGTTCCTGCAAGCAGCCGGTGGACATCCCGATCGAGGCCCTGCAGAGTGCCGGCTTTCGCGACGAGGATCTGGACGGAAGCTGGCAACCCTACGGGCCCAAGGGCTGCGAGCGCTGCAAGGGCAGTGGCTACAAGGGACGCCTGGGCATTTACCAGGTGATGCCGATCTCCGAGGAGATCGCTCGTATAATCATGACAAACGGCAATTCGATGGACATCGCAGCCCAGGCCCAGATCGAGGGCGTCAGGGATCTGCGCCAGTCCGGCTTGCTGAAGGTGAAGCAGGGCGTCACCTCGCTGACGGAAGTTCTTGCCTGCACGAACGACTGACGGCTTCACGCGGAATCCAGAAACCCATGGCCACACCAAGCACCAAGAAACCCACTCCCAAGGCGGGCGCCGCCAAGGAATACATGTTTGTCTGGGAGGGCAAGGACAAGACCGGCAAGATCGTCCGCGGCGAGATGCGGGCGGCCACACCGATGGTGGTCCAGACCGTCATGCGGCGTCAGGGCATCCTGACCCACAAGGTCCGCAAGCAGAGCTTTCGGGGCGGTCGCAAGATCACCGACAAGGATGTCTCCCTGTTCACCCGCCAGCTGTCCACGATGATGCGCTCCGGGGTGCCCCTGCTGCAGTCCTTCGACATCGCGATCAAAGGCTGTGGCAACCCCTCCCTCGCCCGCATGCTCAATGATGTCCGGGCCAGCGTGGAGACCGGGAGCAGCCTGTCCCAGGCCTTCCGCCGCCATCCCCAGTACTTCGACGCCCTCTACTGCAACCTGGTCGCCGCCGGCGAGCAGGCCGGCATCCTGGACTCCCTGCTCGACCGGCTGGCCACCTACAAGGAAAAGATCCTCGCCATCAAGTCGAAGATCAAGTCGGCCATGTTCTACCCCATTGCGGTGGTGGTGGTGGCCGCGCTGGTGGTGGCGGTGATGATGCTGTTCGTGGTGCCCGAGTTCAAGAAGGTGTTCGCCTCCTTCGGCGCAGACCTGCCGGCCCCCACCATGGTCGTCATCGCAGTGTCCGACTTCTTCATCGCCTACTGGTACCTGGGGGTGGCGATCATCGCCGGTACGGTGATCGGGATCAGCTACACCTACCAGCGCTCGGTTCCGATGCAGGCCGCCCTGGACCGGATGGTGCTCCAGCTCCCGGTGCTCGGAGAGGTGATCCGCAAGGCCACCATCGCCCGCTGGACGCGGACCCTGTCCACCATGTTCGCTGCCGGCGTGCCCCTGGTCGAAGCACTCGACTCGGTCGGCGGCGCGGCCGGCAACGTGGTCTACAAGAACGCGACCCGCCAGATCCAGTCTGAGGTCAGCACGGGCAGCAGCCTGACCGTGGCCATGCAGAACGCCCAGGTCTTCCCCACCATGGTGGTCCAGATGGTGTCCATCGGCGAGGAGTCCGGCCAGCTGGACTCCATGCTCAGCAAGGTGGCCGACTTCTTCGAACGGGAAGTGGACGACGCGGTGGCCGGCCTCAGCCAGCTGCTGGAGCCCCTGATCATGGTTTTCCTGGGCGTGGTGATCGGTGGCCTGGTGGTGGCCATGTACCTGCCGATCTTCAAGCTTGGCGCTGTGGTCAGCTGAGCCCGGAGCCCCGTTTCAGATGGATATCGTCCTTTTTGCTGCGCTCTGCGCCCTCCTCGGCCTGTTCGTGGGCAGTTTTCTCAACGTGGTCATCCACCGCCTTCCCGTCATGATGGAGCGGGAGTGGCAGGCGGAAGCGGCCGCCCTGCGGGGGGAAACCGAAGCACAGGGCGGCGAGCGCTTCAACCTGGCCGTGCCCCGCTCCCGCTGTCCCCACTGCGCTCACCCGATCGGCGTCATCGAGAACATCCCGCTGGTGAGCTACCTGGCCCTGGGGGGCCGCTGCCGCCACTGCAGCGCCCCGATCAGTGTCCGCTATCCCATGGTGGAGCTGCTCTGTGCCGCCCTCTCAGGCTTCACGGCCGTGCACTTCGGCTACGGGCTGGCGGCAGCGGCGGGCCTGATCTTCGTGTGGGCCATGATCGCCCTGTGCTTCATCGACCTGGACACCCAGCTCCTGCCCGACAGCATCACCCAGCCCCTGCTCTGGCTGGGGCTGCTGCTCAACCTGGGCGGCACCTTCACTGACCTGCCCAGCGCGGTGGTGGGCGCGGCCGCCGGCTACCTGATCCTGTGGACGGTGTTCTGGCTGTTCAAGCTGGTCACCGGCAAGGAGGGGATGGGGTACGGCGACTTCAAGCTGCTGGCCGCCATCGGGGCCTGGCTCGGCTGGTCGATGCTGCCCCTGACCATCCTGCTCTCCTCGGTGGTGGGGGCCGTGGTGGGCATCGCGCTGATTGTCTTCCGGCGTCACGGCCGGGAAACCCCCATTCCCTTCGGGCCCTACCTGGCCGCGGCCGGCCTGCTCGCCCTGTACTGGGGCCCTTCCCTGTCAGAGGCTTACCTGGGGCTGCTCTGAGCGCTTTCCACCGCCCACCCTTGAAAGCCCCCTCCCTGCCCCCATCTGGGAGCGAGCAGCGTTGTTTCGCCCGCTGTTGCGATGCGCTAAACTTCGCCCCGATCCCAATTTTGTCCGGAGCTCGCCATGCCCATCTACGAGTATCGCTGCAATGCCTGCGGCCACCAGAAAGACCATCTCCAGAAGATGAGCGATCCCGCACTGACCACCTGCCCCGCCTGTGGCAGCGAAAGCTATGCCAAGCAGCTCTCTGCCGCCGGCTTCCAGCTCAAGGGAAGCGGCTGGTACGCTACCGACTTCAAGGGCAGCAGCGCTTCCAGTACGAAACCCGCCAGCCCCTCCGAAGCGCCCGCCTCCGGCGCCTGCAGCGGCAGTTGTGCGTGTCACTAAAAGGTGCCACGCGCCACTCCCGCTGAATGAAAAAATACTTTGTCACCGGACTGCTGATCTGGATTCCCCTCGTCATCACCTTCGTGGTGCTGGCCTGGATCATCAACACCCTCGACCAGGTCCTGCTGCTGGCTCCGGCCACCCTCAGGCCGGAGGCCTTTTTCGGCTTCCACATCCCGGGCATCGGCGTGCTGGTGTCCCTGCTCCTGATCCTGCTCACCGGTCTGGCCGCGGCCAACTTCGTGGGGCAGCGTCTGGTGCGCTTCTGGGAAAGCCTGCTCTCGCGTATTCCGGTGGTCAAATCCATCTATTACAGCGTCAAGCAGGTTTCCGACACCCTGCTGTCCAGTAACGGTCAGGCCTTCCGCAAGGCCCTGCTGGTGCAGTACCCCCGGGAGGGGAGCTGGACGATTGCCTTCCAGACCGGTGCGCCCGGCGGCGACGCCGCCCGCCATCTGGGTCCCGACTTCGTCAGCGTGTACGTGCCGACCACCCCCAATCCCACCTCCGGCTTCTTCCTGATGCTGCCCCGCAAGGATGTGCTGGAACTGGAGATGAGCGTGGACGAAGCGCTCAAGTACATCATTTCCATGGGTGTCGTGGCACCCGTTCCGGGCCGGACCCGCCCCGCCGAACCGACACCCGCCCTTCTGCATCGATAAACACGGCTGCAGCCTCCGCCGTGTTCCGCTTTTTCCAGGAATAGTGACTCACCATGCGAACTCAATACTGCGGTCTTGTTAACACCGCCTACCTCGACCAGATCGTCACCCTGTGCGGCTGGGTTCACCGTCGTCGCGACCATGGCGGCGTGATCTTCATCGACCTGCGCGACCGGGAGGGTCTGGTCCAGGTGGTGTGCGATCCGGACCGGGCCGACATGTTCTCGGTGGCCGAATCGATCCGCAGCGAGTTCGTCCTGAAGATCACCGGCAAGGTGCGCCGCCGCCCGGCCGGCACCGAAAACACCGGTCTGGTGTCGGGGGAGATCGAGGTGCTGTGCCACGAGATCGAAGTCCTCAACACCTCGGCCACGCCGCCCTTCCAGCTCGACGAGGAAAACCTCTCCGAGACCACCCGCCTCACCCACCGCGTCATCGACCTGCGTCGTCCGCAGATGCAGAAGAACATGATGCTGCGCTACAAGACGGCGATGGCCTTCCGCCGCTTCCTCGATGCCCAGGGCTTCATCGACATCGAGACCCCCATGCTCACCCGGAGCACCCCGGAAGGCGCCCGGGATTACCTGGTGCCGTCCCGCGTGCACGATGGCCAGTTCTTTGCCCTGCCCCAGTCGCCCCAGCTCTTCAAGCAGATGCTGATGGTGGCCGGTTACGACCGCTACTACCAGATCGTCAAGTGCTTCCGTGACGAAGACCTGCGCGCCGACCGCCAGCCCGAATTCACCCAGGTCGATATCGAGACCTCCTTCCTGACCGAAGAGCAGATCACCGCCCTGATGGAAGAGATGATCCGCACGATCTTCCAGGAAGTGCTGTCCGTCGAGCTGCCCAACCCCTTCCCGCGCATGAGCTATGCCGAGGCGATGAGCCGCTTCGGCTCCGACAAGCCCGACCTGCGCGTCACCCTCGAGCTCACCGATGTCACCGACGCCGTTGCCGACGTGGCTTTCAAGGTCTTCTCCGGCCCGGCCACCTCCGGCGGCCGGGTGGCCGCCATGCGCGTGCCCGGCGGTGCCAGCCTGTCCCGCGGCGAGATCGACGAATACACCAAGTTCGTGGGCATCTACGGCGCCCGCGGCCTCGCCTACATCAAGGTCAACGACGTCACCCAGGTCAATGAAACCGGCCTCCAGTCGCCGATCGTCAAGAACCTCCATGAAACCGCCCTGCGCACCATCCTTGAGCGCACTGGCGCCCAGTCCGGCGACCTGATCTTCTTCGGCGCCGACAAGACCAAGGTCGTCAACGACGCCCTCGGCGCGCTGCGCACCAAGCTCGGCCACGAGAAGGGCTACGTCAACGGCAAGGCCTGGGAGCCCCTGTGGGTTGTGGACTTCCCGATGTTCGAATACGACGAGGAAGACAAGCGCTGGACCGCCTGCCACCACCCCTTCACCAGCCCCAAGGACGAGCACGTCGAACTGCTCACCACCGATCCGGGCAAGTGCCTGGCCAAGGCCTACGACCTGGCCCTCAACGGCTGGGAAATCGGCGGTGGCTCGGTGCGTATCCACCGGGCCGAGATGCAGGAGAAGGTGTTCTCCGCCCTCAACATCGGGCCGGAAGAGCAACAGGCCAAGTTCGGCTTCCTGCTCGACGCCCTCAAATACGGCGCCCCCCCCCATGGCGGCCTGGCCTTTGGCCTCGACCGCATCGTCACCATGATGACCGGCGCCGAATCCATCCGTGACGTGATCGCCTTCCCGAAAACCCAGCGCGCCCAGTGCCTGCTCACCGACGCGCCGTCGCCGGTGGACGAGAAGCAGCTGCGTGAACTGCACATCCGCCTGCGCACGACCCAGAAGGGGACAGACGCTCCGAACGCCTGACCCACCCCAGCGGCGACGATCCAGGGGCGAACGGCCAGGCCGTTCGCCCTTTTTATTTATGAAAAACTGCCATTAATGGCAATTTTAATACTCAAGTATGGCCCCCCTGAGCCGTTGCCCAGAGTGTCCCCTCCGCCTTTGAAGTCCTGCGCCCGTGATTGATCTGAACAGCATCTCCACCCTCATCATCGAAGCCAATCCGGGCATGCGTACCCAGCTGCGCAACATGCTCAACATGAGCGGCATCAGCAAGGTCCAGTTTGCCGTCACCGCAGGGGTTGCCGTACGCAAGCTGCGGGAAATGCGCTTCGACGTGATCCTCTGCGAATACCACATCGGGGATGGCCAGGACGGCCAGCACCTGCTTGAGGATCTGCGCCACAACAACATCATTCCCCTGTCCACCCTGTTCATCATGGTGACCGGGGAGCGCAAGTACGAGCGGGTGGTGGGCGCAGCCGAACTGGCTCCCAACGACTACATTCTCAAGCCCTTCGCCGCCGACACCCTGCATGACCGCATCGAACGGGCCCTGGACAAGCGGGAAGCCTTCCTTCCCACCTACAAGCTGATCGAGCTGGGCAACATCCCCGACGCCATCAGCTCCTGCCTCCAGGCACAAGAAGCCCACCCCCAGTGGTCCATGGACTTCATCCGGCTGCGGGCCGAACTCCATGTGGCCAGCGGCCATGCCGACGAAGCCCAGCACCTCTACGAGAAAATCCTCGCCACCCGCAGCATTCCCTGGGCCCGGCTGGGCCTGGCCAAGAGCCTGTACATGCAGCGCCGCTTCTCCACAGCCGAGGAGCTGCTGGAGAGCCTGGTCAAGGAAAGCGATCTGTTCGTGGACGCCTACGACTGGCTGGCCCGCACCCGGGAAGCCGCCGGGGAACTGGAGTCGGCGAAGAGCATCCTGAGCAGTGCCGCGCTCCTGTCCCCCCACCGGGTGGGCCGCCTGCGTCGTCTGGGGGAGCTGTCCCTGCAGACGGGCGATCACGAAGGGGCCGAGAAGCTGCTGTCCGAAGTGGTACGCAAGGGCAAATATTCAGACTTCCGCGACCCGGAAGACCATGTGCTGCTGGTTCAGGCCCAGCTGGCCAAGGGAGACATGACCCAGGCGGAAGCCACCATCCGGGATCTGGAGCGCTCGATGACCGGGCTGGACAAGACCCGCTCCTGCGCCAGCCTGTCCAGCGCCATGCTGCATCTGAAAAAAGGCGACGCCGAAAAGGCCGGTGAAGCGCTGAAGGCCCTGACCACGGACAGCGTGGCCAGCAGCAACCTGTCCTTGTCCCTGAAAAAGGAGCTGGCCAAGGCCTGCTTCGCCACCAAAATGGAAGACGCCGGCACCGAGGTGGTCCTGGACATCATGCGCAATGCGGCCGACGACCGCACCCTGGAAAGCTCCAGGAGCATCCTCCGGGAGGCCGGCAAGGCCGACCTGTGCGATGTGCTCACCGCCCGGATGGACGGGGAGGTGAAGGATCTGGTCGCTGAAGGGGCGCGCAAGGCCCAGGATGGCGACTTCGAGGGCGCGGTCCAGTTCATGCTGTCGGCCGTGCGCAAGATGCCGGGCAACGTTCATGTGCTGTTCAATGCCACCCTGGCCCTGCTCAAGTACATCGAACATTGCGGCTGGAACGACCGCTTCGCCGAACAGGCCCGAACCCTGATGGAACGGGCCCGCGCCCAGGATCCGGGCAATGCCCGCCTGCCGGCCCTGACCACCTACTATTACAACCTCCTGAAGAAATACGGCATCCAGCCCGGCGCGGGCCACGGCGCCCTGTGAGCGCTGCCCGCGGGCTGGCGGGCTGATACACTCCGGTGCTGCGCCTTCTTCAGCCCCCTCTGCTGCCATGCTTTCCCGCTGCCTCCGTCTGCTTACCCTCCTCCTGCTGCTGAGCGCCGGCACATCCCAGGCCTGGGATTTTCTGCCCTGGCGCAAGGGCGAGACGGTCGCTGCAGCGGCCCTGCCGCCCGAAGCCCGGGAAACCCTCGCCCTGATCCGCCAGGGCGGCCCGTTTCCCCACCGCCGGGACGGCATCACCTTTCAGAACCGGGAGAAGCGCCTGCCCGAGGCCGCCCGGGGGTATTACCGGGAATACACGGTGCGCACCCCTGGCGCCCGCGACCGGGGCGCTCGCCGCATCGTGAGCGGCGGTAGCCCTCCGGTGATCTATTACTACACCGAAGACCACTACGAGAGTTTCCGGCGCATCCAGGACTGAACATGAATCCCCCCGAGTTCCACACCCTGCTGCCCCGGGCCGAAAAGGCCGGGCTCCACCACATGCCCTTTGCGATGGACATGGCCCTCGACGAGGCGGCCGAAAGCCTCGACTACCCCCTGCACCGGGTCAATCTGGCCCGGATCACCGACAAGGCCGGCTTTCTGGCCGCCGTCGGCACGGCCCTTGATTTTCCGGACTGGTACGGGCACAACTGGGACGCGCTGGCCGACTGCCTGAGCGACCTGTCCTGGATGCCCGCCGACGGCTATGTGATCGTGCTTGAAAACGCCGATGACTTTGCCCGGGCCTGCCCTGCCGACTTCGCCACCGCCCTGGAGATTTTCCAGGAAGCCGCCGACACCTGGCGGGACGACGGCGTCCCCCTGTGGACCCTGGTGGGAACGGCGGAGGGCACCCTGCCCTGGCTGCAGGACCCCGCGTGAGCAGCGCCTGGAAACAGCCGGTTTCGGTGCTGGTGGTGATCCACACGCCAGCCCTGGAGGTGCTGGTGATGGAGCGGGCCGGGCAGCCTGGCCTGTGGCAGTCGGTCACCGGCAGCCGCGAGGGCGAGGAGACCCTGACCGCCACGGCCCTCCGCGAGGTGGGCGAGGAGACCGGGATCCACGCGGCGCCCGAGCACCTGGTCGACTGGCGGCTCAGCAACCGCTTCGTGATCTCCCCCCAATGGCGGCACCGCTACGCCCCGGACGTCACCTTCAACACCGAACACGTCTTCAGCCTGTGCGTGGACAGCCCGGTGCCCGTGCGCCTGACCCCCGACGAGCACACCCGCTGCGAGTGGCTGCCCTGGCATGCCGCCGCAGGGAAGGTCTTTTCATGGACCAACCGGGATGCCCTGCACCTGCTGGCCCGGCGCGTCACCCCTGCGGCCTGAGGCCCTCCGCCTCGGCAATCTTCGCCTTCAGGCAGCCCGGGCAATAGCACTGGCCCGCCCCGGCTTCCGGTACCGCAAAAACCGGCGGCAGACTGGCACACCAGCACGAATCAGCACCGGCGTTCATGCCGCAGGTGAACGCCGCCCCGCAGGCCGGGCAGACATTGGTCGGGGTCTCAACAGGCAGGCATTGACTCATGCGGGCTCCTCATGGGGTGTGGCGGGTCAGTGTAACCCGCCACACCCCTCTTGAAGCCTCCCGAAACAGACCCTATATAGATAGCAGGAGGGGCTTCCAGCCCTGCTGCCGACGAACGCAAAGGAGAAAACTCATGAGCAACCTCACTCGCCGTGACCCGCTGGACGACTTTTTCCGTGGCTTCTTCGTACGCCCGGTGGAATACGGCGGCGCACCTGCCCAGACCGAAGCCCCCCAGATGCGGGTGGACGTGAAGGAGGGTCCGGAAGCCTATCAGGTTCACGCGGAGCTGCCCGGCATCGACAAGGAGGACATCCACGTCCATATCGACGGCCCGGTGGTGTCGATCAGCGCCGAACGCAAGCAAAGCCGGGAGGTGAAGGAAGACGAGCGCGTGCTGCGGACCGAGCGCTACTTCGGTCAGGTCTCCCGGAGCTTCCAGCTGGGCCAGGATGTGGACGAGTCCCGCGCCAGCGCCCGCTTCACCGACGGCGTTCTGGAGCTGACCCTGCCCAAGAAAATCGCCCCCACCGCCAAGAAGCTGGTCATCGAATGAGCCTCACGGCACCATCCTGAAATCCACCCAGGCGGGACGCTACGGCTTCCCGCTTCTGGTTTTCATGTTGGCTCATTACAATCGGGGCTGATTTCAAACAACAGCCCGGCGACCATCATGAGCGAGCAGATCGACACCTCCAAGCTTTCCCCGGCCCTGAAGGCCTCCATCATCGCGGAAGCCCTCCCCTATATCCGGCGCTTCCAGGACAAGACCCTGGTCATCAAGTACGGCGGCAACGCCATGACCGACCCCCATCTGAAGGCCTGCTTCGCCCACGATGTGGTGCTGCTCAAGCTCGTCGGCTTCAACCCGGTGGTGGTCCACGGCGGCGGCCCGCAGATCGAGAACATGCTGACCCGTGTCGGCAAGAAGGGCGAGTTCATCCAGGGCATGCGCGTCACCGACGCGGAAACCATGGAGCTGGTCGAGATGGTTCTGGGTGGCCAGGTGAACAAGGAAATCGTCAGCCTGATCAACCAGGCGGGGGGCAAGGCCGTGGGCCTGACCGGCAAGGACTCCAACTTCATCCGTGCCCAGAAGCTCAAGATGGAGAACAAGGATGTTCCGGGTGACCTGATCGACATCGGCCAGGTCGGCGACATCACCCAGATCGACCCGAGCCTGATCGCCTTCCTTGATCAGGGCGACTTCATTCCGGTGATCGCCCCCATCGGCGTGGGTGAGGATGGCGAAAGCTACAACATCAACGCCGATGTGGTGGCCGGCAAGCTGGCCGAGATCCTCAAGGCCGAAAAGCTGGTCCTGCTGACCAACACCCCGGGCGTGCTCGACAAGGCCGGCAAGCTCCTCACCGGCCTGACCCCCCGCGAGATCGACGAGCTGGTGGCCGACGGCACCCTGTCCGGCGGAATGCTGCCCAAGATCGGTTCGGCCCTCGATGCAGCCCGCAACGGGGTGAAGAGCGTGCATATCATCGACGGCCGCGTCGAGCACTGCCTGCTCCTGGAAATCCTCACCGACCACGGCGTCGGCACGATGATCAAGAGCAAGTAACACCTGCCGCACGAGGTGGAGGGGGAACCGTTCCTGCGGAATCCACTCCACTCTTCATCCCTGCCACTTTCCCTGCCTTCATGCTCTCCCGAATCCCCTTCCGCTTTCTCGGCCTGGCCCTGTTCGCCGTGTGCTTCGGGCTGCTCGCCTTCGGGCTGTACCTGCAGCACGTGAAGGGCATCGAGCCCTGCCCCATGTGCATCATGCAGCGCTACGCCATGGCCGCCTGCGGCCTGATCGGGCTGGTCGCGGGACTGCACAACCCGGGCCGGAACGGGCAGAACGCCTACGGAGCCCTGCTGGCCCTGGCGGCCCTGGCCGGTGCCGGGGTTGCCGCCCGCCAGTCGTGGCTGCAATGGTTTCCCCCGGCGGTTTCGGAGTGCGGTCCGGGCCTGGAGTACATGCTCGACAGTTTTCCCCTCGCCGCGGCCCTGCCCATGATCTTCCGGGGAGCGGGTGACTGCTCCATCGTGGACTGGCGCCTCCTCGGCCTGTCCATTGCCAACTGGTCCTTCGTGACCTTTGCCGTCACGCTGGCAGCCTTGCTTGGCTTTCTGCTGCAGCGCAAGGACAAGACCCACTGAAACGGCCCCGGGATCTGCAGGAGCCTGCTGCAGGTCCGCGACAGGTGAAGCTTTTTTTACAGACTCCCCCACAGGGCGGCCGGGCGCTACCATGCTTCCCTTTTGACAAGGGAGCACACCATGCCGCATGGCGAGCTGGACACCCGGTCTCTCATGACCATCACCCACCGGCCGGACCTGGTTTTTCTACGTGGAGAAGGGTCCTGGCTGCACGACGACCAGGGCAAGACCTATCTGGACTTCGTCCAGGGGTGGGCAGTCAACTGCCTTGGCCACTGCCCGCCGGAAATCGTGGAGGCCCTGTCCCGCCAGGCCCGAGTCCTGATCAACCCCAGCCCGGCCTTCTACAACGAAGCGATGATCGAACTGGCCGGTCTGCTGACCAGCCACTCGGTCTTCGACCGGGTCTTCCTGGCCAACACCGGAGCGGAAGCCAATGAAGGCGCCATCAAGCTGGCCCGCAAGTGGGGACAGATCCACAAGGGCGGCGCCTACGAGATCATCACCTTCGAGCACAGCTTTCACGGCCGCACCCTGGCCACCATGTCTGCCTCCGGCAAGCCCGGCTGGGACACCCTGTTCGCCCCTCAGGTCCCGGGCTTCCCGAAGGCGCGCCTCAACGACCTGGACTCGGTCAAGGCCCTGATCGGACCGGACACCGTCGCCGTGATGCTCGAGCCCATCCAGGGAGAAGGCGGGGTGATTCCTGCCGAAGCCGATTTCCTCCAGTCCCTGCGGGCCCTCACCCACGCGCATGGCATCCTGCTGATCGTGGACGAGGTCCAGACCGGCATGGGCCGCACGGGCCGGCTGTTTGCCCACCAGCACGCGGGGATCGAGCCGGACATCATGACCCTCGGCAAGGGGATCGGCGGTGGCGTTCCCCTCTCGGCCCTGCTCGCCCGGGAAGAGATCTGCTGCTTCGCACCTGGAGACCAGGGAGGCACCTATAACGGCAATCCCCTGATGGCGGCGGTCGGCGTGGCCGTGCTGCGCCGCCTGCTCTCTCCCGGGTTCCTGGAGTCCGTGGAGGGGAAAGGCCGTTATCTGGCAGCGGCCCTGTCGCGCCTGGTCATTCAGCACCGCCTGCAGGGCGAGCGGGGCTCCGGCCTGCTGCGCGCCCTGATCCTGGACACGGACCGGGGACCGGCCCTGGTCAAGGCCGCCCTGGAACATGCCCCCCAGGGCTTGCTGCTCAACGCTCCCCGCCCCAACCTCCTGCGCTTCATGCCGGCGCTGACCGTCACCGAAGGCGAAATCGATCAGATGATCGCCCTGCTGGATGAGCTGCTGCGGAGCACCCGCGGAAGCTGAGCCTGGTCGCGCCACCCTTGGGATACACCGGAAGCCGGTTTACAATGACCGGCTTTCCGGCCTCCAGCCGGACGTCACCGCTCACCAAAGGAACACCATGGCTCTCCAATGCGGCATCGTCGGCCTGCCCAACGTCGGCAAATCGACCCTCTTCAATGCCCTCACCAAGGCCGGCATCGCCGCCGAGAACTATCCCTTCTGCACCATCGAGCCCAACGTGGGCATCGTCGAAGTACCCGACCCGCGCCTCGACGCCCTGTCCGGGATCGTCAACCCGCAGAAGGTGCAGCCGGCCATCGTCGAATTCGTGGACATCGCCGGCCTGGTCGCCGGCGCCTCCAAGGGCGAAGGCCTGGGCAACCAGTTCCTCGCCAACATCCGCGAGACCGACGCCATCGTCAACGTGGTGCGCTGCTTCGAGGACGAAAACGTCATCCACGTGAACGGCAAGGTGGACCCGCTGGCCGACATCGAGACCATCGTCACCGAACTCGCCCTGGCTGACATGGCCGCCGTCGAGAAGGCCATCCACCGGGAGAACAAGAAGGCCCGCTCCGGCGACAAGGACGCGCAGAAGCTCGTCGCCATCCTCGAAAAGCTGCTGCCCCACCTCAACGAGGGCCAGCCGGCGCGCACCATGAAACTGTCCGACGACGAGAAGCTGATCCTCAAGCCCCTGTGCCTGATGACCCTCAAGCCGGCCATGTACGTGGGCAACGTGACGGAAGACGGCTTCGAGAACAACCCCTACCTCGACCGCCTGCGCGAGCACGCCGCCAAGGAAGGCGCCCCGGTGGTGGCCCTGTGCGCCAAGATCGAAGCCGAGCTGGCCGACCTCGACGACGAGGACAAGCTGGCCTTCCTGGCCGACCTGGGCCTCGAGGAGCCCGGCCTCAACCGCCTGATCCGCGCCGGCTACCAGCTCCTCGGCCTGCAGACCTACTTCACCGCCGGCGTCAAGGAAGTCCGCGCCTGGACCATCCACGTGGGCGACACCGCCCCCCAGGCCGCCGGCGTGATCCACACCGACTTCGAGCGCGGCTTCATCCGCGCCCAGACCATCTCCTTCGACGACTTCATCAAGTACAAGGGCGAAGCCGGCGCCAAGGAAGCCGGCAAGATGCGCTCCGAAGGCAAGGACTACGTGGTCCAGGACGGAGATGTTCTGAACTTCCTGTTCAACGTGTGATTCGAGCAAGCCGTTTCAGGCGATTGCATCTGCTTGCAGGTGCAATCTGCTCACCCCCGGCTGTGGAAGACCCACTTCGCGGCCAATCCGCTTCGTTCCGACCTCTACAACATCGGAAAATAGCCTGCAATCACGCTCCAGGCTTAACGCTTACGTTCAGCCGTGAAGCGACCATGCGTACCAATCAGGATTTCCCAACGCCCCAGCCGCCGGATACGCCAATGGAAATGGGCTGACCGTTGGCCTGCTGCAGAAGCTTTGCGCAGGCATCCGCAACGACGCCGAAATTCAAGTAGTCCGTGGTTGTTTCGTTGTCATGCCACATGTTCTCTCCCTGACAAGCAAGCGCTTATAGCTGCCCGCCCACACCCTTGAACTTCTCGACAAAGGCAGCGATCTTCTGGAGGACAGTCTGCTTCTTGGTCAGAAATTGCGGGTTCAATGGGCTCATCTTGGGCAGAACTGCGTTGAGCTCCGTGCCGTTCTCGCTGGCGAACTCACGCTTGAGTGAGGTGGTGATGTATCGCTTGGCGGCCTCAGCGTTGAGGCTCTCGGAGGTGATCAACTCCTGCGCTTCGCGCTGCTGCTCCGCTTGAGCAAACTTGAAGAACGCATCGATCACGCTGGCCTTGTCACCGATCTGGTCCAAATCGGTCTGGTTGATGAAGTCCACCACCAGACTTTCTTTCGCGCGGTTGCCCAGGCTGGCGCGAATCACACGCCGCACTTCATCCACCAGCTCAGACTTGCTCTTGGTCTTCTTGTTGTGCTCGAAGATCAGTTCCAGGATGTAGTCCAGGTTGATTTCCTGAGACTTCAACAGGTCCACCTCAAAGACCACGTCATCCCAGTCAATGGTGGACTTCTCTTTCTCGGCACCCGCCTGCTCACGGCGGAGCCAGTCGCGTACATCGTTGTAGGTCGAGCGGTAGTCCTGCACCTTCCGCTCGGGCGGGAGCGTGATGGCTTGCAGCGTGGTCAGATCTTCGTCACTCAGGTAGTGCTTGGCCTTGAACGCCTCAACTGCGGCAGGGTCGGCCAGATCGACGCTTTGCAACTCCTTCAAGCTGGCAAATTCGTCATAGTTCTGCAGCACGTTCTCGACGCGTAGGTACTCGCCGAACAGCTTGGCGAAGGCCTTCTTGTCTGCTTCTTTTTCAATGGCAGCAGGGTCTGGGAAGCGCTCTTCCAGCTCATTCACCACCTCCATAAAACCGCGCCGCGCCTCGCCGGTGGCCGCATCGGTAAAGCCTTCCATGTACTCCTTGTAGCTTTTCTCCAGCACCACGTTCCGCGTGTTCTTGTCACCAAACAGGGTGATGGCATCGATGGTCGCCTGCTCCAGGTCGCGGAAGGTGACGATGTTGCCGAAGGTCTTGGTGGCGTCAAAAATGCGGTTGGTGCGCGAGTAGGCCTGCATCAGTCCGTGGAAGCGCAGGTTCTTGTCGACAAACAGCGTATTGAGCGTGGGGGCATCAAAGCCGGTCAGGAACATGCCCACCACGATGAGCAGGTCGATCTCCTTGGCCTTCACCTGCTTGGCCAGGTCGCGGTAGTAGTTCTGGAAGCCGTTGCTGTCCACACTGAAGTTGGTCTTGAACAGCGCGTTGTAGTCGGCAATGGCCGCGCTCAGGAACTCCTTGGCGCTGCTGTTCATCGCAGACACATCAAAGCTCTCGTCCTGGATATCGCCGATCGCGTCCTGCTCCTCGTTGGCCGCGAACGAGAAGATGGTGGCCACCTTCAGCGGCTTGTCGCTGTTCTTCTGCAACTCCCGGAAGCACTCGTAATACAGCTTGGCCGCATCCACGCTGCTGACGGCAAACATGGCGTTGAAACCCTTGTTACCCGCATGCAAGCGGTGGGTCTTCTGCCGGAAATTGTTCAGGATGTACTGGGTGATCTCGCGGATGCGGTCCGGGTGCAGCAGCGCCTGCTTGTTCTCGGCTGCACTGAGCTTCTTCTCGTCCTGTTCGGTCTCGATGGCCTTGAACTGCGGGCGAACGTCGTTGTAGTCCACCTTGAACTTCAACACCTTCTCGTCGCGGATGGCATCGGTGATCACATACGAATGCAGCTCACGGCCGAACACGCTGGCCGTGGTCTCAGCGCCCAATGCGTTCTCAGGGAAGATAGGCGTGCCGGTGAAGCCGAACTGGCAGAACTTCTTGAACTTCTTCTTCAGGTTCTTCTGGGCTTCGCCAAACTGGCTCCGGTGGCACTCATCGAAGATGAACACCACCTGCTTGCCGTAGATGGGCAAGTCGGCCTCGCTCTTCATCAGGTTGTTGAGCTTCTGGATGGTGGTGACGACGATCTTGTTGTCGTCCTTCTCCAGGTTGCGCTTCAGGCCAGCGGTGCTGTCCGAGCCATTCACGCTGTCCGGCGAGAACCGTTGGTATTCCTTCATGGTCTGGTAGTCCAGATCCTTGCGGTCCACTACGAAGAACACCTTGTCGATGAAATCCAGCTCGGTGGCCAGGCGCGCCGCCTTGAAGCTGGTCAGCGTCTTGCCGCTGCCGGTGGTGTGCCAGATGAAGCCGCCGCTTTCCGTGGTGCTCCAGTTTTTGGCCTGATGGCTGCTCTTGATCTTCCACAGAATGCGTTCCGTGGCCGCGATCTGGTAGGGCCGCATCACCAGCAGCGTGTTGCTGATGTCGAACACCGAGTAGTGCAGCAGCACGTTGAGCAACGTGTGCTTCTGGAAGAAGGTCGCCGTGAAGTCCTTCAGGTCCTTGATCAGCGTGTTGTCCGCCTTCGCCCAGTTCATGGTGAAGTCGAAGCTGTTCTTGTTGCGCTGGGTGGTGTTGGCGAAGTAGCGGCTGTCGGTACCGTTGGAAATAACGAACAACTGCAGATACTTGAACAGGGACTGCTCGCTGTTGAAGCTCTCCTTGCTGTAGCGGTGCACCTGGTTGAAGGCTTCGCGGATGGCCACGCCGCGCTTCTTCAGCTCCACCTGCACCAGCGGCAGGCCATTGACCAGAATCGTCACGTCATAGCGGTTGGCGTGGCTGCCCGTCTGTTCAAACTGCTTGATCACCTGCACTTTGTTGCGGGCGATGTTCTTCTTGTCCAGCAGGTAGATGTTCTGGATGCGCCCGTCGTCAAAGACAAAATCGTGGATGTAGTCGTCGTGAATCTTGCGAGTCTTCTCGACGATGCCATCGCTGGGCTTGTCGAGGAAGGTTTCAACAAAGCGCAGCCATTCGCCATGGGTGAACTCAACGGCGTTGAGTGCTTGCAGCTGGACGCGCACATTCGCCAGCAAGGCCTCGGGCGTGTTCAGGCCAGGCAGATATTCATAACCCTGATTCTGCAGATCCCGAATGAACTCGCGCTCCAGATCGCTTTCACTCTGGTAGCCCTCGGCAACCGTCCATTCCCGGATGTACTGGTCCAGGACGATGAAGTTCTTTGACTCGGCGATGGCCCTGTAATCGTTCATTCTTCGGCGTCCTTCCTTTTCCGCAGCTTTTTCATGGCCCGATCGAAATCGGATTCGATGCGCTGCTGCTTGTTGAACTTCTCATATTCGGCAATTGCTTTCTGCTCTGCTTGCTGGCGGGAGACGTTGCCGTAGCCTTCCAGAATCCGGTATTCGTTGAAGGATAGAAACTTGTCCACGCTTGCGGCAAAGCGCTCCATCGTGAAGCTGGTGCGCCGCTCGATGATGCCCTCGATGTAATCGAAAAAAGCGGAAACGGCCCGCTCAAGTTTCCGTATTTCAGCTTCGCTCAAGTAATTTTTCGCCACCAGTGAATCGGATTTCAGGACCCGGCCATCCGGCGCATTCTTGTAGGTGGTCATGCCCATCAGGGGCTTGCTGGCATCTGCCTTCAGCGAAATGATTTCGGCTGCCGTGTGGCCGGTGATCGCAAAATGAAACTTGTCCTGCACATGGGCGTAAAACAGGCGTGTCGTCTCGGACTTAGGGTCGTAATCGATACTGCATTCGGCAAAAATGTCGGTGATCTGCTGATAAATCCGCCGCTCGCTGGCACGGATCGAGCGCACCCGCTCCAGCAGTTCACGGAAATAGTCCTTGCCAAAATAACGGCCATTCTTCAGCCGCTCATCATCCATGGCAAAACCCTTGATGATGTACTCCTTGATCAAGGCCGTCGCCCAGATGCGGAATTGCGTCGCCTGCGCCGAGTTGACGCGGTAGCCCACCGAGATCACCGCATCCAGGTTGTAGTACTGGGTCTGGTACTTTTTGCCGTCTTCGGCAGTTGTTTCCAAAACGGAAATAACTGAATCCGGGTCTAACTCATTGCTTTCAAAGATGTTTTTCAGGTGCTTGGATATGGCGGGGACACCTACGCCAAACAACTCCGCCATGCGCTTCTGGGTCAGCCAAAGGGTCTCGTCGGCGAGCAGGACCTCCACCTTGATCGCGCCATTCGGCGCGGTGTAGAGCAGGAATTCCGTGGTTTGGTCGCGCAGGGTGAGCGGGTGTTTTGGCATGGGCGTATCCCTTTACGCACTGGCGGCCGAAGCGGTTTCTGGTTTGGGGAAGCTCAGCAACAGATCACGGTAATACTCGTATTGCTTCTGGCGCAATTCGATTTCACGCGGCAAGCCTTCGGTGATGGAGTTGGTCAGGGCGTCGAATTTGTCGAGAAAGGCGACGATGCGGGCTTGTTTATTCAATGGCGGCACAGGAATTTTCAAATTCCTCAAATCACCCATTGGCAAACTTACCACAGGATTTCCCACAATTTTCTTGCCGTACTCTTTAACTATTTCTCTAGAATTCAAAAGATGAGCAAGGAACCTAGGAAATATCTCCTCTTGCTTAGGCTTAATTACATATACACCTTCTTTGATATTCCAGCTCTCTGGTTTATGTTCAACCACAGCCGTTCGCCCGACCGTTCCCGTGCCGGAAAAAAGTACGTCGCCAGCATCCAAATTGGAGCGACCATTAATCAATTTCAATGCCTGCTCATTTACCCTGTCAGTCTTTTCAAGAAACGTAACTCTACCGTTCTGAATCTCACGAACAGTCACGTAGTATCCTTTGGCATCCGGTGTGTTTAACTGGAAGTTCTTTCGCGGATTTAGCCCTGTTTTTAGTGAATAGATAACTTCCCCCAGCGCCTTCCACTCCACTTCCCCTTCTTCAAAACTCAACAACTGATCACGATAGTAGTTGTATTGTTTCTTGCGGGCGGTCAGCTCGGCGGTCAGCTCGGCGGTCAGCTCGGCGAAGCTGTCCAGTATGCGAACGATTTCGGCCTGGATTTCAAGCGATTTTTTGGGGTTATCCGGGCAGGGGATAGGGATTGAAATCTTCGCCATATCGGTGGCGGAGACATCGATCACCTTCGTCCCTTTTGAGTGCTTTCTCTTCTCACCTGAAAACGCGTCTGTTTGGGTGAAGTAAGCGAAGTATTTGCCTAGCAAATTTTTTCCGGGCTTGAGGACAGTAGCATGTCCACCCGTAACTGCTTGGCGCTCGCCCAGATAAACAAGCGCCTTTCCTACGTCCTCAAGGTTTTCGCTGGTGTTCGTGATGACAACATCGCCCTTATCGACCTTCCGTAGCTGTTTTGCCAGCTCAGGCGAAACGAAAGATTTTGTCTCTGTCGTGGACAATCCGTAATGGGTATAAATCTGACCGTAGTGAATTGCGGGCACACCTGTTTCGGTAAAGTCTTTCTTTTGTAGTCCATTGCCACGAACAAGTTCGCCAAGAGTGCCTAGTGGCCTCCAATCAACTTCAACACCCTCCAGCAGCTTTTCCAAGAAGTTCTTGCCGCTCATACCTCCACCCCCCCGCCTTCAATCTCCGCCACAATGGCATCAATGTCCTTGCGCAGCTGATCGATCCGGGCAACGGTGGTTTTCAGTTCCGCATTGAGCTTGGCAATGTCCACCACTTCACGGTTGTCCTTGGCTTCCACGTAGCTGCTGACCGACAGGTTGTAGTTGTTGGCAGCCACATCTTCCAACGGCACCGACCTGGTGAAGTGGTCGACGTTTTCCTTGCTGTCGAACACGGCCATGATTTGACCGATATGCTCATCCAGCAGCAGGTTGTTATTGGTGCCCTTCTTGAACAACCCGCTGGCGTCGATGAACTGGATGTCGGTATCGGTCTTGTGTTTGGACAGCACCAGGATGTTCACCGCGATGGTGGTGCCGTAGAACAGGTTGGGCGCCAGCGAGATCACGGTTTCAACGTAGTTGTTATCCACCAGATACTGGCGGATTTTGGCTTCAGCCCCGCCCCGGTAAAAGATGCCGGGGAAGCAGACGATGGCGGCGCGGCCCTTGCTGGAAAGGTAGCTGAGCGCGTGCAGCACGAAGGCAAAGTCGGCCTTGGACTTGGGCGCCAGTACGCCGGCCGGGGCAAAGCGGTCGTCATTGATCAGTGTCGGGTCGTCGCTGCCGATCCACTTCACCGAATACGGCGGGTTGGAAACGATGGCATCAAAGGGCTTGTCATCGCCAAAGTGCGGCTCGATCAGGGTGTCGCCCAGCTGGATGTTGAACTTGTCGTAGTTGACGTTGTGCAGGAACATGTTCATCCGCGCCAGGTTGTAGGTGGTGTGGTTGAGCTCCTGGCCGAAGAAACCCTCTTCGATGATGTGGGCGTCAAAGTGCTTTTTGGCTTGCAGCAGCAGCGAGCCGGAGCCACAGGCCGGGTCGTAAATCTTGTTGATGCTGCTCTGCCCGTGCATGGCCAATCGGGCGATCAGCTTGGAGACCTGCTGCGGGGTGAAGAACTCGCCCCCCGACTTGCCCGCGTTGGCGGCGTAGTTGGAGATGAGGAATTCGTAGGCGTCGCCAAACAGGTCGATGTGGCTGGCATCGCTGTTTTCATAAAAGTCATGGCCGAAGTCCAGCTCGGCCACGCCTTTGAGCACCGCCGCCAGGCGGGCGTTCTTGTCCTTGACGGTGTTGCCCAGGCGGTTGCTGGTGGTGTCGAAATCCGCAAACAGGCCTTTGATGTCGTGTTCGGAGGGGTAGCCGCTGGCCGACGCTTCGATGGCCTTGAAGATGTTGGCCAGGTCCGTGTTCAGGCTTTCGTTGGTGTTGGCCTTGGCGGCGACGTTGGCGAAGAGCTGGCTGGGGTAGATGAAATAGCCCTTGGTCTTGATGGCGTCATCTTTGGCGGCCGCAATGTTCGGATCACTGTCTGCCATGGCGGCGTAATGGACGGCTGCATCGCCGCCGGTGATGTAATCGATGAAGTTCTCGCTGATGAAGCGATAGAACAGCGTGCCCAGCACGTACTGCTTGAAGTCCCACCCATCGACGGCGCCGCGGACATCGTTGGCAATTGCCCAGATCTGGCGCTGCAGGGCGGCGCGTTGTTCGTTGCTTGTCATCTTGAAAATCCAGTGTTGATTCGTGGAGTCCGGCTCAGGCTTGACGCTTGAACGGGAGGAAATGGGTTGTTACGGCAAGAGGCCGGGGTCTATCGCCCGGCCTTGTTCGCCTTGGGTTGATAGAAACCCTTGATTTTTCAGGCACTCACCGACGTATCGCCCAGCTTCTATCGCCCAGCTACCGACGATAGAACGCCGGTTGTCCAATAGGCTGCTCATGCCACCGCCCAGTACCGCCGCCAGCGGTTGTTACCCTCAAAGCGGACTTGCCGGCGCTCGATCAGCTCTTCCAGCGCGCGCTTGACCTGCTTGGGGTGGATTTCGCCGCCGACGCGTTGGCGGATATCGCTGATGGCCGAACTGGGGTAGCGCTGCAGGTCTTCCAAGACCAGCGCGGCCAAGCGGTGTGGCTCAATGCGTTTGAGGGTGGTCTCGCCGGTGAACTGGAGGCTGCGCAGCAGGCTGGGGTCAACAAAGTAGCGTGTTGCCTGGGTACGCCCGGCGCTTCGCACCAACTGCCAGTCCAGTAGGCGTTTGAGCCAGGGTTGCAGTGCTTCAACCGATGGCAGCTCAAGCGACGTTGCCAGCTCGCGTGCCGTCAGCGCATCGTGTTGCGCCAACAAGCCCAATGCGATCCGCTCGCGCTGCGTGAGCTGATAGGTCTGATCTGCCTTCGCAATGAAGTCGATGACCTCGGGCTTAAGGATGCGGCGGCGCACTGTCACCTGCACACGGTCGTGGGTCTCGATCAACTCGGGAGCCGGGCGGCCTTGTGAGAGCAGTATCTCGAAGATCTTGTCGAAGCCGCTGCCTTCCCGCTCCATCAGTTTCAAATCATGAAACAGGCGTGCCAGGTGTTCGTTACGGCGGACCGTGGTGTGGAGCACGTTCTGGGGTGAGACGCCCAGCGGTAGCGGTCCAGGGTTGACCACTTCCAGCCGGTCTGGATGCAGGTTCAAAAAGATGTCGCCGCGCTGGGTGTAGGGACGATGTACCAACGCGTTGACCAACAATTCGCGCACCACGATTTCATCGAAGGCAGGCACGTTCTGTCGGTACAGGCCATCGGGCAGCTCGTAGCGCTCGCGAAAATCCGGCACCTCCTGCCAGACCGCTTCGATCAACTCCATCGGGCTTTGCGTGTGGTCGTCCCAGACCAGCTTGTTGACCTTCTGCCCGTGCTCGTCGTACTTGATGAACTGGATGACCGGAGCGGTAGTCAGTTGGGCGCGATGATGTTGGCGGCCGAGACTGAGCACGCCCAGGTTGGTGAGGCTCGGTCCTTGTGCGAGCTGATAGTGATCGAGCAGTTCATCGTCAGACTTCTCCTTTACGGACGGTTTGACGCGATCCGATGCGCGCAGGGCTGCAAGCAGCCTGTCACGTTTGGCGACATCAAGCTCAGCACGGGGAACATGCAAGGTGGTTTGTGTTTCCCACGGTAATGCGGAACGCTCACTGGCCAGGCGCATCACGTCATCACCCGTTACCGGCTTGCTTTGATCGGCCACGCGCAGGAAATAGCGGCCATCGGTGGTGGATGCAACGGCCATGGCGCGCGGAATGCGCAATTCGATGTATTGGCCACCATTAGGGGCACTGGTGACATCCGGAAGCACTGTCACGTTAACGGTGCGCTCTGCCAGCTTGCGACGCAGTGTGTCTGGCAGGTCTGGAGGGATACGCTGATCGGCGGGAGGCTCGCTCTGGCCATCCTCGATCCCCAGCAGCAGGCGGCCACCGGTTGCATTGGCAAAGGCAATGCAATCCTTAGCGATTTCGTTCCAGTCCGCCGTCTTGCCAGTCACGGCCCGCAAGGACTTTTGGTCAAGGAGTTGCCCTTCCAAGCTCACGCGTCACCTTCCCCTGCTGGATTCATTTTTGTTCGCTCCCATCGCCCGATTCTTCATCGGCACCTCCCGCTCGCACCCACTCATCCACTTCGGACAGCTGAAACTTCCACAGCCGTCCGACACGATGCGCGGGAAGCCCCTTGCGTTCCCTCCAGCGATAAACGGTGTCCTTGGCAACACCCAGGTGCTGGGCAACGTCTTCGGCAGTAACCCAAGGTTCAATGCTCATGTTGATGGCGCTCTGCCTGTGTTTGTGAAAGTCGTTGAAGATCGTTTTAAGTCTACCAGCAGAGCGCTCGCAAAACACCCTTTCGCTGTTGAGTCACGCGGCAGAGAAGTTGGCGTAGGGGTTCAAGGACACGCGCAATTTCGCCCGGACCATCCTGGCCTCCAAGGTGCCACTCAAAACGGTCTCCAGTCGCGGGACCAGGCCCATTGGCCAGAGCCTGCAGGCAGGCGCAGCCTCACCGGTCGCCCCCGACACCTGCGTTCCCGGGTGACGGACTCGCTCAAGTCGCCTACAATCGGTCCCAGTCATTCCTTTCCTGAACACGGACAGCCCCTTCCATGAGCACGCCCTCCCGCCCTCCTGCAACCTCACTGCGCCACTGCAGTGGGTGTGTGCGGCGTGCCCGCCGGGATGCTCTGCCTGACCGGGGCGCCCTCTTCCATCAGCTCGCCTTCAAGGTCAAAGGGTCTCCCGCCGTGCTTTCCATGGCCGTGCGGGGTATCCGGAGAGCCTGAAAACCCTCCTCCCCGCACGGCACCTTGCCCAGGGCATGCATCCGCAGCCCTGTTCAACGTGCAGCCGTGACGGGGAACTCCTGCCCCCCCGTTTCATTCGTCCCGGCAAGCCCCTTCAGGGTGAGCCCCCCCGGATCCCGGGTACAGGACATTCATCGTCACGACCACTGCCTCCTCTCCCTGTGCCCTGCACGGCGGGCATGCATTCGTCAGGTGATGTCATGGATCTCACAACCACTTTTGTCCGGGCCAAGCGCCCCTGTACCGACGGCTTCCGCTGGTTCATCCGTCATTTTCAGAAAGGCAGCAATTACCAGGACATCCTGGACACCCTGGTGGAGGCCGGGCGGGTCGGTGACGCCTGCTGGCTGCTCGATCAGTTTGGCCCGACCGACGGCGTCCGGACGCTGGACGAACTGGATGCGGAGGCGATGGTCTTCGCCGGCACCCTCGAAGTCCGCGGCAACGTGCATGTGGATGGTCTGGTCCGGACCGGCCGGAACCTCCGGGTTCTGGGGGGCTTGCGCGCTGGCGAAGGCATCCGGGCAGGGGAAGACCTGAAGGTGGAGGGGAGCATTCACTCCGGCGGCTGGATCGACGTGGGCTGCGACCTGCGGGCGGGCTGGGGCGTCCGGGCCGCAGAGCAGATCCGCTGCGGCCGGGATCTGCGGGCGGGCTGGGCGGTGCAGTGTGGCCCCCTGCAGGCCGGGGGCAATGTGGTCATCGGGCTCGATCTGGAGGCAGACGGCGAGGTACGCATCCGCAAAGGCCTCCAGACCGGCGAAGACCTGATGACCAGCGCCGGCCTCCACACGGGTCATGGCATCAGCACCGGAGGCACGATCCGCTGCGCATCCCATCTGGAAGCCGGCTGGGGAATTCGGGCGGGGGGGGCAATCCTGGCCGAGGGCAGCATCCGGGCAGGAGAAAGCCTGCAGGCGGGCGACGAAATTCGGGCGGGAGACGGCTATGGGGTGTTTGCCGGGCTGGATGTGCGGATGAACAGCTGGGCGCAATGCGCCCTGGTGAGCGCCCGGCAGCGTCCGGAGGGCCTGATGAGCGGCTGCTGGGCGGGATCGCCCCCTGCCGGGGAGCACATCCCGTGACCCCTGTGCCCACGCTGGGGCCCCCGGCTACTGCAGCATGAAGGTCTCGTATTCCAGCTTGCCCAGGCGGCGGTCCAGGAAATACAGGCCACACACCAGGGCGAGCAGCACCGCCGCGGCGTAACCGTAGCCGTAGTACAGGGCGCCGAGCCTGAGAGTGATCAACGTGAACACCAGGTTGGCAACGCAAAACAGCAGGGTGAGCCCCAGGATCAGACGGCGCCGGTCCAGATAGAAGAAGACGTTGAGCAACGCCAGAAAGCCCACCTGAAGGCTCGCACCCAGGGTCTGGATGTAGAACAGGGGCAGGTAGAGGGAGGAAATCCCGAGGGCCTCCAGGGCGGCCGGCCCCACTACCACGGCAAACAGCAGGGCCAGGGCCTGGATCTTGGCGATTTCGGCCAGCCCCTGCCGGACGGCATAGACCATTTCGTCACGCATGTCCTCGATGTACTCCAGGGAACCGCCCGTCCGCACGGCATCGAAGAAGCGGTCGTAGTACTCGACGAAGTCAGTCTCGATACGGACCAGGAAGACCGCCATGCCGGGCAGGATGCACAGGTAGGCCATGAACACCGGCAGGTCGTAGATCACTGACGCCCGCAACGGGCCGATGATCGCTTCGGAGGTGGGAGGATAAAGCCAGAACAGGAACTTGTCCGTCCAGACTCCCAGGTTGTAGAGCACCCCGATGACCATCAGGCTGAGGTAGCGGGCCTCCTTGCGGGCAAAGTCGAAGCTCATCGCTTCGCTGCTGGGATAACCGGCAGCCACGATCAGCCACATGCCCAGGAAGAGGACCAGGTGCCCCAGCACGAAGCCGAACATCAGGCCATTGAGGCCCCAGGGTCGGGCCAGCAGGGCCACGACCACGGTCAGTCCGTAACCCAGGGCGTACATCAGGAGGATGTGCTTGTAACGCTTGAGACCCGACAGCAGGATCGTGACCACCCAGATGCCGCACAGCAGCACGAAGCCGGCCAGCATCAGCACCCGGTAGGTCAGGCCATGGCCGCTGAAGGCGGTGAAGGCCAGCACCAGGCCGGCACTGCCGCACAGCCCCATCACCACCAGCAGCAGACCGTTGAGGTTGCTCAGCACCAGCTCGTCGCGCTTCTCGAACAGGCGGTCGGAAATATAGCGGGTGAACGCCAGCTGTACCGCCCCGGTAGCGATCAGGGAGATGGCAATCAGCCAGGTGACGGACACCTGGAACTGGGTGATGAGGCTGCCCGGCACCACCACCGCGGCCGACAGGAAGCCGATCAGCAGCATGCCGACGATGGACAGCACCCATGGCCCGGAACCGATCACCCCCGCGTAGGCATACGCCTGGACCAGGCCCAGCAGGCTGTCCTTGCGCAGCAGCTTGCGCAGCTCGAAACCGATGCCGGCCATCAGCCCTGCCCTCCGCCAGCGAGCGCCTGCCGGTACACCTGGCGGTAGGCGTCGAACATCAGCCTGTCGGCGTAATAACGCTCGACGCGGGCGATCCCGGCCTGACGGGCAGCCTGCCAGGCCGCCGGGTTGCCCAGCAGCTCCAGGGCAGCATCGGCCAGGGCAGGAGGATCCGCGATGCCCACCACCCGCCCGGCGGCACCGAGCGCTTCATCGTCCGCCCCCAGGCCGTAGATCAGCTGACGGCAGGAGCCCACATCCGTGGTCACGGACGGCACGCCGGCGGCATAGCCTTCCAGCACCACCAGGGGCAGCGCCTCCGAGATGGAGGACAGGATCAACACCCCCACCCGGGGCAGGATCTCGTCAATCCGCTGAAACCCCAGGAAGCGGACCTTGTCGGCCAGCCCCAGACTCTCTGCCAGGTTGCGGCATTCCTCGGCATAGCCCGGATCTTCGTCTTCCGGCCCGGCAATCCAGGCCTCGGCTTCCGGCATCCGGTTGGCCACCCGGCGCATGGCACGGATGAAGGTCTTGATGTCCTTGATCGGCACCACCCGGCCGATCAGGCACAGCACCGGCGGCGGCGTGCCGGTCTGCTGGTCCCTGAGGGGGGCGAGCTTGCCGAGGGAGATTCCGTTGGGAATGCAGAAGGTGCGCTCGGGGCGGGCCCCGTCTTCCACCTGTCTCAGGCGGTTGGTCTCGTAGAGGGCGATGATGGGATCGGCGGCATCGTAGGTGAGGCGCCCGAGCCACTCGAAGAAGCGGATCCACATCTGGCGGAAGTAGGACAGGGTCGCGGGATCCTTCTGGAACACATTGCGGTTGTCCTTGATCCATTCATTCTGATACAGATCGATCTTCCTCTCCTTGGTGTAAATGCCGTGTTCGGACAACACCAGAGGGATACCCCGGGAGCGGGCCACCAGGGCCCCCAGGAAGCCTGCGTAACCGGTGGAAATGCTGTGCACCGCCTTCACCGGAATCAACTCCCTGGCCACCTTGCCCAGCAGCCACAGGGGCTGATGCATGATGCGGACGGTCCAGAAGTAATCGACGAAGCTGGGATCGGTACAGTAGCGGCGGTAGCGGTCGGTGATCATTTCCCAGGACACCTCCGAACGCAGGAAATCGTCCAGGGTCAGGCGGCCGCCCGGCTGCAGCTCCCGGGCAATCTGCGTAAAGGCCTCGATTCCCCCCTTGCCCTTGAAGCCATCGTGGAGCTCGGCCACCCGGGCGTAGGCCTCGCGGTCACCCCGGCGGGCGGGCGGCTTCTCGCCGTGCTCCGGCGGTGCGATGTCATCGTGGAGAAAATGGGTTTCCAGGTGCACCACGTTGTCGGGAATGGCATATTTGGGCGCTCCGTAGTCGGAGCGCCGGCTCCCCAGGAACACAATGGCAAAGCGGATCTCCGGAAAGGCCCGGATGATCTGGTTCACCCAGCTGGACACCCCCCCGGACACGTAAGGAAAGGTGCCCTCCAGCAGCAGGGCCACATCGGCCTCCGCCGCCTTGGGAAACACATCGTCGGTCGGGGTCATGCGCCCTGCTCCTGCGCCGGACGCTGGCGCCACAGTTTCACCACCGGGGTCAGCCGGGCCAGGCCCTGCCAGTGGTCCAGGTTGTCGATCAGGCGCCGCACTTCGGCAAAATCCCGCCGCTCAAAGGCCAGCTCGGCCCGGTAAGGCTCGACCCGTGGGGGCGGCAGGCCCAGGGCTGCAGCGCCCCGGAAGGCCGCCTCGGCTTCATCGAAACGACGCAGATGATGCAGCAGACGCCCATGCTGCAGGGCCAGGCCGGCATCGGTTGGGGACACCATCAGCAGCTCGCGGGTGTAACGCAGGCATTCGGATGCGGCATGCTCCATCAGGTCCCCCTGCACCAGCCCCTGGTAGATCAGCTCCCAGTACAGGCTGGACAGGCGCCGGGCCGCCAGCAGACGGGCTGCCTCGTCGGGCGCCCGGGCGTGCTGCTGGCGTTCCGCGTGGATGGCCGCGTTGATCTTCTTTTCCCGGGTGTCGAGCATGCCGTAGGCCAGCAGGCGCAGATCCTCGGCCGCATCATTGAGGAGCTCCCGCAGCATGGGGTTGGAAACCGCGCTGGGTGCATTGCCCAAAGCCACCACGGCACGCAGGCGCTGGGGAACGGGCACCTGCTGGTTCTTGAGGAACTGGCGCACGCCCGCCTGCCGGAAGCTGTTCATGTCCTGCTTTTCATGGGGATCCAGAGCGGGGAGCGGGACCGCCCGGAAATGCAGGCGCTCGCCCTGTCCAGGCAGCAGGGGGAGTGCAAAGATGGCCAGGATCACCGCCAGAAAGCCGAAGACGGGCACGAAGAAGCTGATGCTCCAGATGAGTCCGAACACCCCCGGGCGCACCCGGGCCACGGCCTTCGGCAACAGGGGCCAGACCGCCAGGGTCAGCAGCGCGCTGGCGCCCGCATGTGCCGTGCAGTAAATGAGCAGCGACAGATCGTCGGAGCGGCCGGCCATCAGTTGCAGCCATACGCCCAGCTCCAGGGCCAGGGCCGTCAGGCCGAACTTATACTGGAACATGACATTGTCCAAGCAGGTGACGGAGCAGCGTTTCCGGCGCGTCTTCCTCCAGCAGCAGCACACGACTGGCGACCCCGGCCTCGGCCAGGGTGACGCCACGGCTCTGCTGCAGCCACGCTTCGATACGACTCAGATAACCCTCGGTGGCACTCTCGCCGGCCAGCGGCATCAGCGTGATCAACAAGCGGTCCTGCTCCCCCTCGCACGCCCAGACCGCGTCCAGCCCCCGCTGCAGGCGGGCGATCTGCTGGGGCAGATCCTCGAAACCAGACAGGCGGCGGAACTCCAGGGCCACCAGGGCGCTTCTCACGCCGGAATCCTGACGGATATGCCACAAGCGCATCAGCTCCCCGGCAAAGGCCGGCGGACAGGACGGGACGGCCTGCAATACCGGCTCGGCGATCCGGGTCAGGTTGAGACTGTCTGCGTAATAACCCACCAGCAGATTGAGCATCTGCAGCGACTCCTCGTGGAGCGCGAAGAAGGGCATCCGCTCGATCACCAGCATGCCGTGCAGGCGCTGGGCGGCGTCCTTGAGGGGCACGGCGACCAGGTAGCGCGTGCGCCCCCGCTGCTCCACCTCCTCCAGGGCCACGTGGGAAAGGGCCTCCCGCTCCAGGGCATAGAGGATGAGGGGGTCGGTGCGATCCAGCTCGACGCTGTGCCCCAGGATGTGGTCGGGCTCGGGGGCCAGCTGGCCCTCCTGGATGCACACCAGGGCCGCCGTCTCGATCTGGCAGTACTGGGACAGGAGGCGCAGCAGCTCATCTCCCGCCGGCAGCGCCCCCGCCCGGACGGGCGGCAGGGAAGTGGCCCGGCGCAGGTTGAGCAGGGCATCCCGCATGGACACCGGACGGGAGATCAGATCCTGCTCCAGACGGTCATGGGAGAGGCGCAACAGGTAGTGCTGATGGGTGAGATGATCAAGGCGCCCGGCCACATAGTGCTGGAGCACCTCCGCCCGGCGTACCCGGTTACCCCACAGGGAGCTGAATTCCCCGCAGATCATGATGAGCACCAGATTGCCGAGGAATTCGTCCTGGGGAATCCGCGGATCCACCAGCTCTGCCCGCGCCAGGCCGAACCAGCCCGCCAGCACCACCAGGGCGGACCCGATACCGGCCACCGCCCCATAGCGCAGGGCCACCACCACCGGCCCCAGGGCCACCCAGGGAAAGGGACCACGGGTGAAGAAGGGATCGTTCGGGTTGACCCACAGGCACAGGGCCACCCCGAGCAAGGGCACCAGCAGGATTTCCGCGACGGCTGCCGGCCCGATGGGGCCCACCGGCGTGAGCAGGGACTTGATCTTCATGGACAGGTGCGTCTGCTCCGTCAGGGCCGCACGGCCGGCGTCAGCAGGGACTTGATCAGGGTCTGGGCCACCGCCGACAGGGCATCCCGGCTCCAGCCGCTTTTGGCACCTACCGCACTCCACAACACCCGGCCATCGCTCACCTCCACGATGGACAGGGTCACCCCGACCGCCGGTTCCCCATCCACCCCGACCTTGTAGCGCCACTCATCCACAGTGCCGGTCAGCGCATAGCGCGCCCCCTGGCTGCGGGCCCACTCCAGTGACTTGTCGGCATCCTTGGGGGCCCCGTTGTCGAAGAGGTTGTCGCTGGCCAGACTGGCCGGGTAGCGCCTCACATCGGCCACCCCCAGAACCCGCAGCAAGCCTTCGCTGACGGCTTCCGCCCGCTGACCGGCAAAGGGTGTTTCGGTGACGTTGGCGAAGGGCAGGACAACCCAGCGCGCATCCGGCTCCAGACGGACAGCAGGGGCCCGGTCGGTGACCGAACAGGCGGTCAGCAGGGCCGCAAGGCACGGCAGCAGGAGTCGGGCAAGCATCGTTTTCGGCAGGCGGAACATGGTGGCAACCTCGTTTCGATCAATAGTAGTAACGGTAATGCAGGGAGAACTGGCGGGTCCGGGCAAAAGTGCCGGTGCCCCCCTTGTCCTCCCGGAAGCCTGCGGACAGGTGGTCGTTGCCGAGCAGGCTGCCGGCAACCCCGAGGGCATAGTCATATCCGGTGCCCACCACGCTGTTGCGCAGCAATCCGACCGACCAGAAAGGCCGCGGCGCCCGGGTGTAATCGGTAGCCAGACGCAGGTTGGAAGACAGGCGCGCACCATAGAGGGTGAAGCCCTGGGGCGCCAGCGCCGTGGCGTCCAGGCGGGTGGTGGCAAACAGGCGGTTCTTGATGTCCGCTGCCCGGGGATCCGCGAGGTTCACGTCCGTGTCGGCCTCGTAACGGCTGGCAAAGAGGTTGCCCACCAGATCCGGCAGCTCGACCCGGAAGGCATGGGCATACCCGGCCTGCCAGAGGCGGGCCTCTCCCACCGGCAGGCCGTTCTGGGCCCGATAGCGGAACTCGTCCAGCTGCAGGCTGAGGGTGTCCCGGACAGACAGCCGGAGCCCCAGGCTCACGCCGAGCTGATCCCGCAGGCCGGCCACCCGCAGGGCGGCGTTCTCGGTAGCAGGCTGATCACGCCCTGCGCTAACGGTGAGGGTCAGGTGACGTCCCAGGTTCTGCTCCCGCTCCAGCAGGATGGGGGTGTAGGACTCCAGACTTTCCCTGCGGCCGACCGCGATCCGGGTGGTCCCATCGTCATGGCGCCAGCCCAGCCGGAGCATGCCGAGTGTCTCCATCCCCGGCAGGGCGCTGAAGTAGCTGCGGTCCAGGATCTCCCGGGAGACGCTGCCCAGTTCCACCGCGAGGCGGAGCTGGGGGCCCAGCGCCCCGTCCACCTTCAGGCCGCCGGCCTGCTCTTCCAGACTCCCCAGCTTGCGCAGGGCGAGATCCAGATCAGTCCGGTCGGCCTGGTCGAGCATCACTTCCGTGAGCTGGAGGTGGCTGGTCTCGTCGTCCCGCTGGATATCCATGGCTTCAAAAGCGGCACTCGCTGCAACGGCAGGCACCCCGGCCAGGCGGGCCAGGTTCACCCGGTCGTAGCGGGGAAGGCGCTCGTCCCATTGCTCCAGGAGACGCCCCGCTTCCGGGTGATCCACGCTGCCCAGGGCCGCCGTGGTCTCCGCCCACAGGGGACGGGCCAGATTGCGTCCGTACTGGTGCCACAGGAAACCCCGCACGCCCTCCATCTGCCCCTGGTCGATGAACCAGGCCAGGACCAGCTCCCGGGCCGCGGGGCTGAGGGCGTCGCCCGGTTTGCGGTCGAGGCGCAGGATTTCCCGCAGTACCGCGTGGGCGCCATCCCCCGGTCGGGCAGCCCGGGCCAGGCGCTGACGGGCCAGCCGGCGTACGACCGTGAGCTCCTCCTCGCTGGGCTCCCGCATCACACGCTGCTCCTGGCGCCACAGCCCCTCCCGCAGGCGCCAGGCCCGCTCCGTTTCGCCGTTCTGCTCAAGGGCGTCCGAATAGGTCAGCATCCACAGGAAATCGCCCTGATGTGCCCGCACCCGGGGCGTGTAATAACGATCCAGGGCCCGCTGGGGACGGGACAGCGCCAGCCAGGCGGCGGCCAGCACATCCTGCAGGGATTCATCCGCCGACCAGGTTTCCTCGTGACTGGCCAGCACGGCACGGAGTGTCACCGTATCGTTGCCGTCGATGAGCAGCCAGAGCAGGGCTTCACGGACCCCCTCTGCGGCCGGCTGAAGGCGCAGGGCCCGCAGGTAGTCCTGGCGAGCCTGAGCCCGACGCCCCTGCTGTTCATGGTGCCGACCCCGCAAGGTGAGGAAACGGACCGAAGCCTCCGCTTCCTGGCGCTGGCCAGCGTCGAGACCCGCCAGCAGGCGTCCGATGTCCCCCTGACGCCCCAGCTCTGAATAATGATCGAGGACCCGCAGCAGGGCATCCAGCCCGCCCAGGCGGTGCCAGGCTTTTTCGGCCATGGCCGCCGCAGCGACGGGGTCACTCTCCCGCAGCAGCTCGATGTAGCGGGTAAACTCCAGGGCACTGGCGTCTTCGAAAGCAACGATGCGGCGGTAACTGTCGCGCGCAGCGTCCTTTTTTTCCGCAAATACGGCCACCTCTCCATGGAGTCGCCAGAAGTCCTGGTCGTCTCCCGGCGTGACCGCCCTGGCCCGCTCCAGGGCCTGAAAAGCCTCCTCGACCCGTCCCTCGCGGACCAGCAGGCCGACGATACGCTCGGCCCGGCGGGGCTCGGGTCCGGCCTGGGCTTCGATGCGCAGTAAGGTGTCGATGGCCAGATCCACCTCGCCGGCCCGCTCGGCCAGCCGCTCCAGGGCCTCGAGCACGACCAGGGATGCCTTGCCCCGCGCTTCCCCCTGCAGGAAGGCCACGCCCTCCGAGGCCAGACCCAGCCGCTCATAAGTGGCAATCACCTCCTTGAGCTGCGCAGGATCCCGACCCTGGGTCCGGTAGCGCCAGAGCAGGGCCGGGAGCAGCGCGGCATCGTCGGTGAGCCCCGGGGCAAGGCGCAGGATCGCTTCCCACGCCTCCCGGCTCCCTTTCCTGGTAGCCAGCACCTGCCACTGCTCAAGGGCTTTCTCTGGTTTGCCCGACCATTCCGCAGCCTGAGCCAGACGCTCGCGCCAGGCCAGATCATCGGGACGCTGACGGACAGCCGACTCGGCCACCCGGTAGGCATCCGCCAGATTCCGGTTGCCCACGAAGGCCTCGTATGCCAGGCCATAGATCCGCTCGTCGAAGGCCAGGCCCGGGGGCGCCAGGGGTGGCCCCATCTCCCCTGCGGTGGGACGAACGCCCCCACCGCGCCCTTCCTCCCAGGCCAGCCAACGCATCCACTGATCCCGCAGGGACAGACGGATCATGCGCCTGGCAAGACGATCCGCCACATCCGGCCGGTTGCAGGCCCGCGCCAGGACCACCAGGGCGTAGAGGGTCTCCGTATCCTCGCCCAGGTCACCCAGCTCACGCTCGGCGGTGGCAATGGCTTCGTCCAGCAGGTTGCCGGCCTGCAGGGTGTGCACGGCGGCCAGGAAGTGCTCCCGGCGGGCCTGCAGGCGGGTGGCCCGCTGACGGGCCAGCAGGAACAGCTCAGCCGCCCCACGGTAGTCCCCGAAAGCCAGCAGGCCGCGGGCCCCTTCCGCATACCAGCCCGCATCAAACGCGCTGCCGGGACGATGGGCCAGGCGCTTCAGCATGTCCACCACCAGTGCCCGCTCCCCCAGGGCCATGGCCTCCTGGAGGATGCTGATCTGCATGTCCTCAGGCCAGTCTTCGGCGGACAATTCCCGAAGGCGGGCCAGCATGGCGCCCTCCAAGGCCATCTTGAGGGCCGAGCCCTCCTCTGCCCGCAACCAGGCCTGCCGGTAACTCAGCCAGTCCCGCCAGTGGGAGCCGGCGCGCAACTGGGGGAAAGGACTGTCCAGCAGCGGGCGCAGGGTGTCCCGGGCGGCCTGGGTCTCGTTACGGGAAATCTGCTGGCTGGCCAGTGCGAACCGCAGCTCGGCATTGTCTGGGTCGGTGCGCAGCAGATTGGACAGGTACGCCACGGTCAGCAGATCGCCCCGACGGGATTCGATGGCGGAACGCTCCAGCGTGGGGTTGGGGAACATCAGGATGAAAACGAGCCCCACCAGGACACCGAAAACCACCAGTGCACGGGGCGACAAGACCCGCGGCCGCCCCTCCCGGCTAGGGGCAACGAAGATCGAAGTCCGCGGCTGCATGGGAAGTCCGATAGAGGAAATGCTGCTTGTCCCTGCTGCTGCCCGGAAGCGTCTTGCCGGCGCTGCTCAGGAGGCACTGGGGCGGATGGACCAGTTCGAGCTCGAGGGCCTGATGGCCCTGGAGACGGAACTGCAGCCCCTTGTCGACCGCCTTCCAGCGGGACAGGCGGGCGTTGGCGGAATGGAGCATGGGCAGGCGGTTTGCGGCCGGAGCGAAGCGGATCTCGGCCCGGCTGTCGGCCAGGTGCAGATATCGCCCCTCCTCCCCCGCCCGCCAGCCAGCCAGACCACGACTGGCAGCCATATCGGGAACCCCCAGCCCGGCCGGCGCCCTCAGGGTCCGCAGATGAACCGCATTGCGCACCAGCAGGGCGTTCCCACCCACTGGCCGGGCCAGGACCACGGAATTGAAGTTCATGGCCTTGCGGACAAACTCGCTGGGAAAGACCGGGTGGACTGGCTGGGCCATCGCCCAGCCATACACCTTGTGCAAAGCCCGCAGGGATGCCGGCTTGCTGGCGGAGTAGGTGTGATAATAAATGTCGATGGGCTTGATGCGACGGGGAGAGCCGGTCATCTGAAAGGTCTCGATGACCCGCTCGAAACCATAGTACGGCCCGGTCCACAGGTTCGTGAACACGTTCTCGTTCATGATTGGCGCATACACGTGAAACCCCTGGGGATGACGGACTCCCAGGGGGGAGATCGCGGTGAGGCTGGGGTAGGCCCGGGTGATGATGGTGTTGCCGCCGTTCAGGTTGAGCATTCCCCCCTGCTCTGCCACCTCGAGGGCACGCCCGGTGGGGGCTGCATTACCGGTCCACAACATCAGGCTGACGGGCTTCTCCCGCGGTGCCAGACGCTGGCGGATGTACCCGGCGGAGCCCAGGATCTCCCGCTCCAGGCTGGGGACATAATCCTGGGGCGCCAGGGTATAGCCCTGGGCGGCAACGCTGACCTTGCCGGCCGCCGTGTCCTCCCAGTAGAAGGGGTGGGTGTAGCTGTGACTGGCGATCTCCACGTGGGGGAGCGCGAACATGCGCCGAGCAACGCCCTCCATCTCAGCCGACTCCCGGGGGTAGAGCCCGTGTGGGGCCACTTCGGCCTCGATCACCGACATGGCGTGGGGGATGCGGTAGCGCTCAAGGATGTCCCGCTGCAGGACCTCCGCGGCGAGCAGCTTACCGGGCATCTCCGCCCGGGAAGGGAAGGCGTCTCCGTCCACGTGGGCAAACAGCAGGCGGCGGCCATTCTCGGTGGTGGTATCCGGTACCGGCAGGGACGGCAGGGCCAGGGCCGCTGTCAGGAAGGCAAAGGGATCGGTTACCCAGCGGAACTGGTCCAGCCCCCCCGGCATCTCCATCACCCCGTAGCGCCCGGGCATGACGCCTCCCCAGGGCGCGATGAAGACTTCGTCATAGCGGCGCCCAGCGGTGTCCGTCAGGCTCAGCCACGGAGTGAAATCCGGAGCGTCGATGACCAGGGGGTTCGGGGGCGGAGACGGGATGGGCTCCAACTCCAGGCCGATTTCCTTGCTCCGGTGGCTGATCCGCAGGCTGCCTCGGGGCTGCGGCGCTGCCCGCAGACCAGTGATCATGGCCAGGGGCTGGGTCTTGAGGTGCCCCCGGTCCCCGATCACCGCCACCCGCACGCCCTCCTCGATGCGGGCAGCCAGCCAGGCGGCCAGCACCTGTCGGGGACGGGGTTCGACAGCTCCGTCAAACCAGGTCAC
>NZ_JAQUVG010000025.1 GCF_028693495.1 Zoogloea sp.
CCGGGCATGACCCAGAAGGCAACCCAGGCACCGATCCAGAATGAGGCCAACAACGGTCTCACCAACGACGCTGGCACCATCGCCATGGCCCGCACCAACGACCCCCACTCGGCTACTGCCCAGTTTTTCATCAATGTGGCTGACAACGACTTCCTGAACCATCGCTCCCCCGATGCCAGCGGCTGGGGCTACTGTGTATTCGGTCGTGTCACCGAAGGCATGGACGTGGTCAACAAGATCAAGGGCATCAAGACAGGCTCCGCAGGCTTCCATCAGGATGTACCGAAGGAAGACGTGCTCATCGAGCGCGCCGAAGTCATTTAAGGCATCCACAAGGCGAGCGGCGCATGCAAGTCCATTTCATCTCCGATCTGCACCTGAGCGCCGATCGCCCCGCCCTGACAGGTGTGCTGGAACGCTACCTGGCGGGTCCGGCCAGGAGGGCTGGACAGCTCTATATCCTTGGAGACCTGTTCGAACACTGGGCCGGCGATGACGATTTTGAAGACCCCCTGAATTCGGCCCTGGCCACCCGCCTCGCTGAGGTGGCGGGAGCAGGCACGGAGTTGTTCTTCATGGCCGGCAACCGTGACTTCCTGCTTGGCCAGGCATTTGCCAGCCGGGCAGGACTGAAGCTCCTGTCAGAACCCACCCTGATCAAGCTGGGGGAGGCACCCACCCTCCTCTGCCACGGCGACGCCCTGTGCACCGATGATGTGGCCTATCAGGCCTTTCGCAGCCAGGTGCGTCACCCGGCCTACCAGGCCCAGTTTCTGGCTCAACCCCTGGCTGCCCGCAAGCAATTCATTGCTGGCGTCCGGATGAAGAGCGAACAGGCCAAGTCGGGCAAAGCCGCCAGCATCATGGATGTCAATGATCAGGCCGTTGCCGCACTCCTGAGGGAACACGGTTACCCGCGCCTGATTCACGGGCATACCCACCGACCGAACCTGCATTACCACCGCGTGGATGCGCACGATTGCGAACGCTGGGTCCTGAGTGACTGGCGTGACAACCCCACTGTCCGCGGAGAGGTCCTGGTCTGGGATGACGGAGAGCTGACCCGCCAGCCTCTGGAATGAAAAAACGGCGCTCCTCAAAGCGCCGTTTTTTCATCGAAAAGCATCTGCTTTTCAAGATCTTATGAGCGCAAGCCCACGTCCAAGATCGGTTTTCAGATCCTCGACCGACTCCAGACCCACCGCAAGCCGCAACAGACTCTCGTGAATGCCGGCAGCTTCCCGTGCCTCAGGGCTGATCCGGCCGTGGGTCGTAGACGCCGGATGGGTCAAGGTCGTCTTGGTATCGCCCAGATTGGCCGTGATCGAGACGATACGGGTCGCATCCACCACCCTCCAGGCCTCTTCACGCCCACCCTTCACCTCAAAGCTCACGATAGCCCCCCCACTGCTCTGCTGACGCAGGGCCAGCTCATGCTGGGGGTGGGACGGCAGGCCCGGATAGTACACCCGAGCGACCTGGGGTTGAGCCTCGAGCCAGGTCGCCAGCGCCAGAGCAGCTGCCGACTGTGCCGCCATGCGGATACGCAAGGTCTCAAGGCCTTTCAGGATCACCCAGGCGTTGAATGGTGAGATACAGGGGCCTGCGGTACGCAGAAACTTGAACACCTCATCCACCAGAGCCTTGCGGCCACATACGGCCCCGCCCAGAACCCGCCCCTGACCGTCCAGGTACTTGGTCGCCGAGTGGATCACCAGATCCGCCCCCAGTTTGATCGGCTGCTGCAATGCTGGCGAGCAGAAACAGTTATCCACGACCAGGAGCACACCCGCCTCATGGGCGATGGCGGCCACCGCAGGAATATCCACCAGCTCGGTGAGCGGGTTGGACGGGGACTCCACGAAGATCAGCTTCGTCCTGGGCGTGATCGCAGCGCCATAAGCTGCCAGATCGGTGGCAGGCACAAAAGTGGTCTCAATCCCGAACCGGGACAGGATGTTGCCGAACAGTTGCTGGGTGGCACCAAACAGGCCGCGCGACGCCACGATATGATCGCCGGTGTTCATCAGGGCCATCACGGTGGACAGGATCGCTGCCATCCCCGACGCGGTGGCCACGCAGGCCTCTGCACCTTCCAGGGCGGCCAACCGCTGCTGCATGACCGTCACGGTGGGATTGGTGAAACGGGCGTAGACATTACCGTCTTCTTCGCCGGAGAAACGGGCCGCAGCCTGGGCTGCGCTCTCGAAAACAAAGCTGGAGGTCAGATACAGGGCTTCAGCATGCTCGTTGAACTGACTCCGCTCGATACCCGCACGGACCGCCAGCGTTTCCAGACTCAGGTCATCCATGATGCTGATCAGCCTCGCTCTGGGAAACCAGGTTCAGATCCATCTGGCTGCCCGTTCCTTCAGCCTTGCCCTTGCTGTCACTGCGCTGATTCTCGACACCGCTCAGATACTCGGGCGTGACATCACCGGTCACGTAGAAGCCATCGAAACAGGAGGTCTCAAAGACTGAAATCGCCGGGTTGATGGCCTTGACCGCCAGCTTGAGATCCTCCAGGTCCTGGTAGATCAGCGCATCGGCACCGATCTCCGCACAGATCTCGGTCTCGGTACGGTCACTGGCAATCAGCTCGCTCTTGGTCGGCATGTCGATCCCATACACATTGGCAAAGCGCACGGGAGGTGCAGCGGAGGCCATGTATACCTTGCTGGCCCCGGCATCCCGGGCCATCTGGACGATCTCCCGGCTGGTGGTGCCACGCACTATGGAATCATCGACGAGGAGAACCGCCTTGCCCTTGAACTCCTGATGAATGGTGTTGAGCTTCTGGCGGACCGATTTCTTGCGGATGGCCTGCCCGGGCATGATGAAGGTCCGGCCGATGTAGCGGTTCTTGACGAAGCCTTCACGGTAAGGAAGGTTCAGTTGATGGGCCATCTCCATCGCCGACGGACGGCTGGAATCAGGAATCGGGATCACCACATCGATCTTGAGGTGAGGCAGTGTCGAGCGCAGCTTGCGGGCCAGGAATTCACCCATTTTAATTCTGGCGTCATACACCGAGATGCCGTCGATCAGGGAATCGGGACGAGCCAGGTAGACAAACTCGAACATGCACGGGGCGTGCACTGTATGAGTCGCACACTGGCGACTATGGAAACGGCCTTCCGCATCAATCAGGATCGCTTCACCCGGAGCCACATCGCGCACCAGCTTGAAGCCCAGCACATCCAGTGCCACGCTCTCGGAGGCGACCATCCACTCGGTGCCCTTGGCTGTGTCATTACGGCCAATCACCAGAGGGCGGATCCCGTAAGGATCCCGGAAGGCCAGCAGCCCCGTACCGGAAATCATGGCTACTGTGGCATAAGCCCCCCTGCAACGACGATGGACGCCAGCCACCGCATCGAAAATCGTTTCCTGATCAAGACGGAAGCTTTTGGCTGCAGCCTGCAGTTCATGGGCCAGGACGTTGAGGAGCACTTCCGAATCGGAGTTTGTGTTGATGTGCCGCAGGTCCGACAGGAACATCTCCCTCTTCAGCTCTTCCGAGTTGGTCAGGTTGCCGTTGTGGGCAAGCATAATCCCGAACGGGGAATTCACGTAGAACGGCTGCGCTTCTGCGGCCGAAGACGCGGAACCGGCAGTCGGGTAACGTACATGGGCAATGCCCCAGTTGCCAGGCAGGTCACGCATGTTGCGGGTGCGAAACACATCCCGGACCAGGCCGGAAGCCTTGTGCATGTGAAAACGCCCACCCTCCGCAGTGGCGATTCCCGCTGCGTCCTGGCCCCGGTGCTGAAGCACCTGAAGACCATCATAAAGAAGCTGATTGACGGGTGCCGTCGCTACTACGCCCAGAATCCCACACATTTCAAACCACCTATCGGTATCTAAGTCTTTTGACCAGCAGCTCGGGGAGCCACGGTTTGGAAGCCAGTACGGCCGTTTCGAGGGGAGCGGAGAGAGTTGCCCCCTGCCACCAGGCCTCCTTCGCGAAGCCGCCAAGTCCGACGAGCAACGCCATTGCAAAAACAATCACACATCCCCGCAGGGCACCAAAACATGCCCCCAGAAACCGATCCACCGACCCCAGGCCTGCGACCCGAACCAATTCACCCAGCAGCAAACGAACCAGTGCCATGCCGGCCAGGATGGCCACGAACACCAGCAAGAATGCCGCTGCCGCCTGCAACAGGGGCTCAGAAACCCAGCCCACCATATACGGCTCGACCTCTCCGGCCCAACTGCGCGCAGCAAACAGGGCCAGTACCCAAGCCAGCAATGCCAGCAGCTCAGACAACAGCCCACGCCACAGGCCCAACAGGGCAGAAAGCCCCACCAAAGCCATCAACACATAGTCAAGACCGTTCAAGGCACTGCTGCTCAGGACTTGGGAACGACCGAAGCAGGCACGCCGAGGATCCTGCTGATCCGCGCGGCAGCCTTGTCGGCAGCAGCTTTGTTCGGAAAGGGGCCTGCGCGAACTCTCACCTTGTCCCCCAGTTGCTCCGTGTACGAAGGATAACCCTCCGCCTTGAGCTTGGCACGGAGACTGTTCACGTTGCCGGCTTCCCGGTAAGCACCGAGGGAAACCAGATGAGGCACACTCCCGGCCTCCTTTCCAGGATCCTTTGGCGCACCGCCCATCAGCAAGGCTTTGGCACGCTCAGCTTCAGCGCGCTCCCGGGCCTTTTCCTTGTCACGTTCCTTTTCCCGTTCGCGCTCTCGTTCGCGCTCACGCTCCTTTTCCTTCAGTCGCATTTCCTGACGGGGGTCGGGCTTGGGCTCGCTACGGACGGGTTCAGTCCTTACAGCATCATTTTTTTTGGGGGGCGGCAGCAATTCCTCACCTGGTTTGAACAGGGGAGGAGGAAGACTGGGCTGGGCTTGAGCCGCCCCTCCCTGAGCATCGTCCATCTCGGGCGGAGCTGTTTCCTCGATAATGGTGCCCGGTGGGGGCAACTCGGAGGCTTTGCCAGTGATCACCCGGGAGGCAAAATTACTGCCTTCCTGGCTGGGAAGGCGGATCTGCACATCCTGAGACGGTATACGGGGTTCGTGGTCCATCACCATCGGCAGGACGATCGCGGCGGTGAGCGCCAATGCAGCGGAGCCAACCAGGCGGCGGCGCGCCCGCTTTTTCAGATCGATCTCAGAATCGTTTTCGGCCATCTTGCTGCCAGAGGCGGTTACGGCGCTTTCCGGGCGACCATGACGTCAGACACGGTCAGGAAAGAGCCAAAGACCACAATTCTATCACCCTCAGCCGCGTGTCCGCGGGCATGCTCATAGGCAGCAGCAGGTCCGGCAAACTCGGAGATGTCAGTGGTCACACCCACATCGCGCAAAATGCGGGCCAATGCGCTGGCGGCCAGCCCTCTGGGAGCAGGCAGGGACGCCACCAGCCAATGGTCGACGCGATCCTTGAGCAGCGTGACTGAACCCGCCACATCCTTGTCAGACAACATGCCGAGCACCGCCCAGGTTTCCGGGAAGAAGCCCATGCTGGCCAGATTTTCGTTAAGCACACCCGCCGCCTGCGGGTTGTGGGCTACATCCAGAACCACCGCCGGGCGCCCCGGCAGCACCTGGAACCGTCCCGGCAGATCCACAAGCATGAATCCCTGACGGATCGCCTGCATGGACACCGGGAGGATATCCCGCACGGACTCACAGGCCGCCATCACGGCAGCAGCGTTCAGCAGCTGATTAGTCCCCCGCAGGGCGGGATAAGCGAGCCCCCCCCGGCGGCTACCACCCGCCAGCCAGAAAGCCCACTGATTCTGATCCCCGGCAAAACCAAAATCCCGGCCACTGACCCACAACCGCGCACCGAGGGTTTCAGCCTGCCGGACCAGAGAGACAGGCGGCATCGGGTCGCCGCAGATGGCAGGACGACCCGCCCGGAAAATTCCCGCCTTCTCGAAACCTATGGCCTCCCGGGTATCACCCAGGTACTCCATGTGATCCATTGCCACACTGGTGACGATGGAGCAAGCGGGCTCGAACACATTCACGGCATCCAGCCGCCCGCCCAGACCCACTTCGAGGATGACCGCATCCAGGCCGGCATGGGCAAAGGCTACCCAGGCGGCCAACGTACCGTGCTCGAAATAAGTCAGGGGGATCTCGCCACGGGCATGCTCAACCTCGGCGAAGGCCGCCACCAGAACCTCGTCCGGAGCATCCCGTCCATCAATCCGTACCCGCTCGTTATAAGCAAGCAGATGAGGTGAGGTGTACACTCCCACCCGATAACCGGCGGCCAGCAGCACGGCCTCCAGCAAGGCGCAGGTGGAGCCCTTGCCGTTGGTCCCGCCGATCAGGAAGACCGGACAGGTCTGGGGCAGATTCAAGGCATCCTTGACGGATCGCACTCTTTCCAGCCCCAGTTCAATGGACTGGCCGTGGCGGTGCTCCAGAAGACTCAGCCAGCCTTCCAGGGTTTCAGGCAGTTGCATGATGATCAGGCCACGCTCGCCACGGAAGGCTGGCGGGTCAGGAGAGTGATGAGTTCGGAAAGCTGATCGCGCAGTTCGCGACGGTCGATGATCAGGTCAATCGCCCCCTTCTCGAGAAGGAACTCTGACCGCTGGAAGCCCTCAGGCAGGGTTTCACGCACAGTCTGCTCGATCACCCTTGGACCAGCAAAGCCGATGAGTGCGCCTGGCTCACCGATCACCAGGTCGCCCATGAAGGCAAAGGAAGCGGAAACGCCCCCCATGGTCGGATCCGTCAGCAAGGTGATGAAGGGCAGCTTGCGCTCGGCCAGACGGGTGATCGCTGCAGTGGTCTTGGCCATCTGCATCAGGGAGAACAGCCCCTCCTGCATCCGTGCGCCCCCAGTGGCGGTGACGCAGATGAAGGGGAGACGCTGCTCAAGGGCTGCGCTCACACCACGCACGAAACGTTCGCCCACCACAGAGCCCATCGAGCCTCCGAGGAATTCGAATTCGAAGCAGGCCACCACCACCGGAACGGTCTTGATGGCGCCCTGAACGACCACCAGAGCATCCGCTTCACCGGTGTCCTCGTGGGCTGCCGCCAGCCGGTCAGGATAGCGCTTGGAATCCTTGAACTTGAGGGGATCCAGGGGCACCACTTCCGCACCGATTTCGAAGCGCCCTTCGGGGTCGAGCAGGAAGTCGACACGCTGACGCGCCCGGATGCGCTGATGATGCCCACACTTGGGGCAAACATTGAGGTTGCTCTCCAGGTCGGATCGGTACAGCACAGCCTCACACGCCGGGCACTTGCTCCACAGGCCTTCCGGGATGGATTTACGTCCGCCCGGAGTGTCGCGCTTGATTTTGGGCGGCAGGAGTTTTTTCAGCCAGCTCATTGGGGTTTGCCTGCGTTGTCGATAGCTTCCCGGATCCCCTGGAGGAAGGCCGCCACCCTGGCAGGGGCTTCATCCCGACTGCTCTGCTCGACTTCCTCGATGATCCGGCTTCCGATCACGACAGCATCTGCAAGCGCAGCGATGCGGGCCGCAGTGGCGCCATCGCGGATGCCGAAACCAACACCCACGGGCATGCCCACCTTGTTCCGGATGACCGGAATGCGCCGCGCCACTTCATCCAGGTCGAGGGTTGCGGAACCGGTCACGCCCTTCAGCGAGACATAGTAGATGTAGCCACTGCCCACGGCGGCCACATCCGCAAAGCGCTGCTCCGTGGAAGTGGGCGCCAGCAGGAAAATCGGATCAAGACCGGCCTTGCGGCAGATCTCGGCAAAACCTCGGCACTCTTCAGGCGGGTAATCCACCACCAGCACCCCATCGACACCCGCCTCGGTCGCTGCACGGGTAAAGGCTTCGGCACCCATCGCCTCGATGGGATTGGCATAACCCATCAGCACGACCGGAGTCTGATCGCCGGTGGCCCGGAAATCGCTGACCATCTGCAGTACCTTGCGCAGGCTCATCCCTGCGGCAAGGGCACGCTCGGAGGCGCGCTGAATGGTCGGACCATCTGCCATCGGGTCAGAAAAAGGGACGCCCAGCTCAATGACGTCAGCACCGCCGGCCACCAGGGCCTTCATCAGGGGCAGGGTCATCTCGGGAACGGGATCACCAGCGGTGATGAACGGAATCAGGGCCTTGCGCCCTTCTCTCTCGAGCCGCTTGAAGGTTTCTTGAATTCGGGACATGAATGAATCGCAGTGAAACGGCCCTGCCGGGGAGTCCGGAAGGGCCGTGAAAATCAAAACTGGATGCCGGATTTCTCGGCGACAGTGTGCATGTCCTTGTCGCCACGACCGGAAAGATTGACCAGCAGGACCTTGTCCCTGGGCAGGGTCGGAGCAAGCTTGGCCGCATAAGCCAGGGCATGAGAAGACTCCAGCGCCGGGATGATGCCTTCCAGACGGCACAGGCTATGGAAAGCCTGAAGGGCCTCCTCGTCGGTGATGCCGACATACTCGGCACGCCGGAGATCCTTCAACCAGGCATGCTCAGGGCCGACCCCCGGATAATCAAGACCTGCGGAAATGGAATGGGTCTCAATGATCTGGCCATCTTCATTTTGCAACAGGTAGGTGCGGTTTCCGTGCAGCACACCAGGGCGACCTGCGGACAGGGACGCGGCATGCAGGCCGGTCTCGATGCCGCTGCCGGCGGCCTCTACACCCACCAGGCGTACATCCTGATGCTCGATGTAAGGGTGGAAGATTCCCATCGCATTGGAGCCACCTCCCACACAGGCAATCACGTAATCAGGCTGACGACCGACCATGTCGGGCATCTGATCAATGCACTCCTTGCCGATCACTGCCTGGAAATCTCGAACCATCATCGGGTAAGGATGAGGTCCTGCCACCGTGCCGATGATGTAAAACGTGTCATTGATGTTGGTTACCCAGTCCCGCATCGCTTCGTTGAGCGCGTCCTTGAGGGTTTTGGATCCACTCTCGACGGGAACCACGGTCGCCCCCAGCAGCTTCATCCGGTAAACGTTGGCTGCCTGGCGCCGTACATCCTCGGACCCCATGTACACCACACATTCCATGCCATAGCGGGCTGCCACAGTCGCGGTGGCCACACCGTGCTGACCAGCCCCGGTTTCTGCGATCACCCGGGGTTTGCCCATCCGACGCGCCAGCATGGCCTGGCCGATACAGTTATTAACCTTGTGGGCGCCAGTGTGGTTGAGATCTTCCCGCTTCAGATAAATCTGGGCGCCACCCAGCAGTTCGGACCAGCGTCTGGCGTGATAGATGGGGCTGGGGCGGCCCACATAGTGCTTCAGCTCGTACTCGAACTCAGCGGTGAAGGCCGGATCCCTCTGGGCTTCTTCATACGCCTGGCGCAGTTCGGCCAAGGCTGGAATCAGGGTTTCCGCAACGAAGATGCCACCATAGGGGCCAAAGTGACCACGGGCATCGGGAAAAGCGTAAGGGGCATCAGCCATGTGCATTGCGAACTCCGGCAACAAATTCGGTGATCTTGACGGCATCCTTGATTCCCTTTGCAACCTCCACTCCGCTGGAAACATCGACAGCCCAGGGCTGAACACGCCGCACCGCATCGGTGATGTTGCCCGGGTGCAGGCCACCGGAGAGGATGAGAGGCAGAGGAAGGTCGGCTGGAATCAACGACCAGTCGAAGGTTTCGCCGCCACCACCATAACCTTCGACAAAGGCATCGAGGAGCAGACCCTGGGCACCCGCAAAGGAAGCCGCGTATTTTACCAGATCAAGCCCTGGCCGCATCCTCGCTGCCTTGATGAAAGGCAGACCATGGCCCAGGCAATCAGTTTCCTGTTCGTCCCCATGAAACTGAAGAAGCTGAACTGGCACGTGCTCCCGGACCCGTGCAACCTCATTCCGGGTGGGGTTCACAAACAGCCCCACCGTGGTGACGAACGGAGGAATCAGGCGCGCCAGTTCCGCCGCCCGCTCGACACCCACAGACCGGGGACTGGGGGGGTAAAAACCCAGGCCGATGGCGTCAGCGCCCGCCTCAACCGCCGCGAGAACATCCTGCTCGCGGGTCAGGCCACAGATCTTGATACGAGTGCGGTGCACGGCGTCAGGGCAACAGAAGTTGGGGAGGAGCGATGATACGCCCCCCGTTGGGCAGCGGCCAGCGTGCCGGATATTCGACGCCGCACAGATAAAGCCCGTCGGGTGCAAAAGTGGGCGCAGCAATGGTCCGGTTGCGGGCGGCCAGGATCTCTGCCATCCACTCCACCGGCCTTCTCCCCTTCCCCACATACACCAGAGAACCAACGAGATTGCGGATCATGTGGTGCAGGAAGGCGTTCCCATGAAAGTCGAAGATGACCATGTCGCCCTGGCGCTGCACCTTGACGGAGTAAATCAGTCGTACGGGAGATTTGGCCTGGCACTCGGCCGCACGGAAGGAGGTGAAGTCATGCGTACCGACCAGGCATGCTGCCGCCTCGGCCATGCGCTCCTCGTCCAGAGGCCCATGGGCCCACCCCACCCGCCCGGCCAGGAGTCCGGGCCGGACCCGACGGTTTAGGAGAATATAACGGTAGTGACGAGACTCCGCACTGAAGCGAGCATGAAAATCTCCGTCCACCTCCACAGCCCAAAGAACACCGATGCGAGTGGGAAGATGACTATTCACCCCCCGCACCCAGGCCTCCAGGGGACGGCTGACCGGCGGATCGAAATGCACCACCTGGGCTGTGCCGTGCACCCCCGTGTCAGTGCGACCTGCACAGACCAGCTTCACGGGCTGCAGGGCGATCATCGCCATGGCCTTCTCAAGCGCATCCTGCACGGTCCGCCCATGAGGCTGGGTCTGCCAGCCTTCAAAAGCGTCTCCGGCATACTCCACACCCAGCGCAATCCTCATTGCGAAACACTCCAGAACACCACGCCAAGACTCAAGATTACGGCCAATCCATCCCATCCCCGCCAGTGGACAGCATCCACCCGCAAGGGCAACACCTCCCGCTCCGACTCCGCAGGCTCGCCCAGGAGGGCACGCCAGCCCCCCTCGGGAGGCGTCTCCACATAGCGAAGGGCGAGCAGGACACGTACAGCAAGGACCTCTCCGGCGCGCCCCCTACCGGTCAGGGGCCTGGCCACTTCCATAAAACCCGCTACAAGTGCCCTGTCCGGTGTGCTCTCAAGAAGCAAGGCCACCAGAAGCACGAGGAAAAGCAATCTGGCCCCTTGAGCCAAGGCCAGACTCAAGCCCTCCCAGCTCGGACCGAACGCACCCAGTGCAGAGATACAAGCCTCACCAGGGGTAAAGAAGGCAAACAGGACGAAAAGCACCCCCAGAAGGACTCGAACGCGTCGCACCATCCGAAAGGCGCGCTGGCGGCACAATCCCAGGGCAGCACCCATAATCAAAAGCCCGAGACCCCACAGAAGCGGGCCTCGGGCAATCTGCATCATCAAGACAAACGCCGCCCACATCAGCAGGCGGCTTGCCGGGTTGAACATCAGGGAGAACGCCAGGAACTCCCCGATCAGGAAAGACGGATCAGCATGGTCTGAGCTTCAGCCTGCTGGGCCGGGGACCCCTCCCGCAATACTTCCTCGACCAGCTCTCGGGCGCCATCCTGGTCGCCCATCTCCTCATAGGCTTTGGCCAGTTCGAGTTTGGTAGCCACCTCCTGCTGCAGCTCTAGATCCAGGGGAGGCTCAGTCGGAGGACCGGCATCCGGCAGATCGAGCATCCCACCGGACAGCAACTGGCTCGACTCCAGATCCACAGGCTTGAAATCAACGGCAGCTTGCAGAACGCTCACCTCCTTGGCCGGCGCCTTGTCATCGAGTTCAAAGTCGAAGTCGAGGAGGCTGCTATCAAAACTGGTTCCCTCGAGATCAAGCGTCGGCCGGGGATCCGTTGCAGACAGGAAACTGTCATCGGCCAGCGTCGCGGTAAGGTCCACGTCCACAGTAGGTTCTGCAGGCAGACTGGCATGACGCTCGCCAAATTCGGAGCTCACCTCGAAATCCAGATCGCTGGGGTCAGGCAGACTGAAATCGTCTCCGACAAACTGAGGGCGGGTCGCCGTTGCCTCAAAATCATGGGATACCTGACCACCAGTGACCAGAGTACCTCCCCCCGGAGCAGGCTGATCGAAACCCAGATCAAAATCCAGGGCTCCGACACTCTCACCGCTTCCCACGCCACCAGTGGAAGCCGTGACCGTTGCCGCAGAGGGTACAGGCTCTGGCTGCAGATCCAGATCGAAATCCAGCACTGAAGTGTCCGGGATATCCGCAAGGGGAAGCGCCTCTCCCTGCGCGGCAACCGCGCGATCGATGTCATCCATTCCGGAATACTGGTTCAGCTCCCCCGGAAGGGCCCAGGTGTCCTTCAGCTGGGATGGAGACTCTAGTGGATCACCAGCACGTTCGGCGTCCGGGCCAGCCTTCGAAGAATAAGAATCCGCTGCCTGCACGAAAGCAGCAGCCGGTGGCGCCACCGCGGCGGCTCCCATGGATGAGGGTGGTGCGGGCTGCGCCTTGGCCACAGCAGAAGCCGTCGCCGTAAGAGGTGCAGGAACACGGTACAGCGGACTATCGGGATCTACCTTACGACCCAGTGCGGCAGCCTTGTCCCAGTCGGGACCATTGCCGCCAGTGAGGGAATAGAGCTCCGTTGCCGTTGTCTCGAACTGCTTGAGATTCTTGCGCTGGGCATAAATTTCCAGCAGTTTGAGGTGAACACCCGTGCGCCCTGGATCCGTCTTCAAAGCGTCCAGCAGAATTTCCTCAGCCTGGGCATCCCGCCCATAAGCCATGTAGACATCTGCCTCGGCCACCGGATCCACTCCTTCATCCGTATCGATGGAGGAAAGTCCGGACTGACTGAAATCTGTCTGGATACTGCTGCTTCCCGTATCGACACTCTGACCGCCGGCACTACCAAACACTGAATTTCCACCATCCACGAACTCGGAGGGTACGATTGAATTCAGCGGAGCCTCCTCGGTACGACGACGCTGGTAGATCTTGTATGCGCCCCAGCCGAGCAACAGAGCGAGGATCCCGCCCCCTCCCAACAGCAAGGACATGTCTTCCGAAGGGCCAACCTCCGGCTGAGGAGGCAGCTCTGGAGCCACTACCGGGGCAGCGGCAGGGGCCGGCGGCTGTCCCGGCGCTTCAGCTGGCTTGGCAGGATCCACCAATGCCGGAGGGGCTGCATCTGTGCCTCCCTCGGCCTCCGGCTTGACCTCTGGCACCGGCACGGGCGCCTGGTCAGTCGTTGCGGGCAGCGGCGCAGCACCATCCGCTTGCAGGGCGGCCATGCCCTGACTCTTCAGCTCCACCAGCCTCTGCAACTCCTTGATGCTCTTTTCCAATTCGGCCAGCCGGTCATTGGCATCCCGCAATGCCTTGTCCCGGGAAACAAGATCCTCTTCCAGGGCCTGCAGGCGCGCTGCTGACTTTTCTCCACCCGCTCCCCCCCTGGGCCCTTCCTCGGCACGGGAAACCTTGAGCTGATCAGTTGAGCCCTGCACCAGCGCCCTGTCCTCGATCTTGGCCCCGATACGCCCCCCACCCGCTTGGCGCGGCACGTCTTCACGCGCTGAAGCGGCACCGGACTGCTCGGCAAGACGCTGACGATAGCGACCAAAATCGGAAGACTGGGCCACCAACTGACGACGCTCGCCGTCCCCGGCAAGCTGGCGGACCGTGTCCGCATCGGGAATGCGCAGAATTCTGCCCGCCTGCAGGCGGTTGATATCCTGGGCAATAAACGCCGACCGATTGCCCTGATAGAGGGCGATCAGCATTTGTTCGACGGAAACGCCATCCGGACGGCTCTCCACGGCAATCCGGTGCAGCGTGTCCCCTGGCTGGACCAGGTAACCTCGTCCAGCCGCCCCTGCCTGGGTCCGCGGCACCCGGACAGACGCGGGACGGCGCTGAGGCTGAACATCCACGGGTGCAGCAGCTGCGGGAGCACGAACCTCAGGGGAATTGACCGGGGTCTGGACCCGGCTGCTAACCGTATCCGGAGGATCCAGCAGGAAGGTGTATTCACGGATCAGACGCCCGGCAGACCAGTTCAGCTCAATCAGCATGTCCACGAAGGGATCGTTGATCGGCCGGTCGCTGGACACGCGGACCACGGCCTTGGCCCCCCTCCGCTCCACACTCATGCGCAAACCGGCAATGGAAGGTACAAAATCGACCCCCGCCTGACGGAAGGCATCTGCAGATGCCAGCCGCGCCGTCATGTTCTGGAGCTCTTCAGGGGTCGCGGCGATCTCCACTTCGGCCCGGAGGGGCTGCCCGAGGCCACTCATGACAGTAATCCGCCCAAGCCCCGCGGCACTGGCACCCAGAGAAATTGCACTGATGGACGCAGCAAGCAGGGTACGTTTTAGCCGACTTTTCACGGGGTTCTTAGGCACGAAGGCTGATCATAGAAATCGAGTTGTTCATGAACATAACATCATGGGTTTGGTGAGGCAAGTTCAAGGCATTCTTGAATGCTGCCTCATCCAACCAGAACCGGATCAATCCTCCAGAAGGATCCGCAGCATGCGCCGCAGGGGTTCCGCAGCACCCCACAGGAGTTGGTCACCACAGGTGAAGGCCGCCAGATACTCTGGCCCCATGGCCATCTTGTGCAGACGACCCACCGGAACCGTCAGGGTGCCGGTCACAGCGGCCGGGGTCAGCTCGCGTTCGGAAATCTCCCGATCGTTAGGCACAACCTTGGCCCAGGGGTTGGCCTGGGCGAGCAGGTCGGAAATTTCGTCCAGGGGCACATCCTTCCTGAGCTTGATGGTCAGCGCCTGGGAGTGGCAGCGCATGGCACCAATACGCACGCACAGACCGTCGATCGGAATGGATCCCGGACTCCGGAACGCCGGCTTGCCCAGGATCTTGTTGCATTCAGCACCGCCCTTCCACTCTTCCTTGGACTGGCCGTTTTCGACCGGAACATCAATCCAGGGAATCAGGGAGCCCGCCAGCGGTGTGTTGCGGAAGTTCTTCTTGGGGAAGGCGTCGGAACGGATGGTCTCGGCCACCTTGCGGTCAATGTCCAGAATCGCAGATGCCGGATCGGCCAACAGGTCGGCAACGGACGCGTGGATGGAGCCCATCTGGGCGATCAACTCACGCATGTTCTGGGCGCCGGCACCGGAGGCGGCCTGGTAGGTCATGGACGTGGCCCACTCGATCAGGTCGTTCTGGAACAAGCCCCCCAGCCCCATGAGCATCAGGGACACGGTACAGTTGCCGCCAATCCAGTTCTTGCCTCCCTTGGCCAGGGAGTCCTTGATCACGTTCATGTTGACCGGATCCAGGATGATGACAGCATCGTCCGCCATGCGCAGGGCAGATGCCGCATCAATCCAGTGTCCGTTCCAGCCCGCGGCACGCAGCCTGGGGAAAACTTCCTTGGTGTAGTCGCCACCCTGACAAGTGACGATGATGTCGCAGGCCTTCAGGGCGTCGATGTTCATCGCGTCCTGCAGCGGAGCGGAAGCCTCCTTGCCACCGAGCACCGGGGCCTTGCCGCCGGCGTTGGAGGTGGAGAAATAGACCGGCTCGATGTGGGCGAAATCACCCTCCTCGACCATGCGCTGCATCAGCACGGAACCCACCATGCCACGCCAGCCAACCAGACCTACCTTTTTCATATTGATCCCCAATCAGGCGTTTTCAGTTTTATTGATTTCTTAGAGCGCCGCGATCACCGCATCGCCCATTTCCTTGGTTCCGACCCGGCGCGTGCCCGGCTCGTAGATGTCACCGGTACGGTAACCGGCGGCAAGCACCTTCTTGACCGCATTCTCGATGCGCGCCGCGAACCCCTCCTGATTGAAGGTATAGCGCAGCATCATCGCGGCGGACAGGATGGTCGCCAGCGGATTGGCGACGCCCTTGCCAGCGATGTCGGGAGCGGAGCCATGGCTGGGTTCGTACAGACCCTTGTTGTTGGCATCCAGCGACGCGGACGGCAGCATGCCGATCGAACCCGTCAACATGGACGCCTCATCGGACAGGATGTCCCCGAACATGTTGCCCGTCACCATCACGTCAAACTGCTTGGGCGCCCGCACCAACTGCATGGCGGCGTTGTCCACCAGCATGTGGGACAGCTCCACATCCGGATAGTCAGCCGACAGCTCGATCATCACGTCGCGCCACAGCTGGGTAGACTCCAGCACGTTCATCTTGTCCACAGAGCACAGCTTCTTGCCTCGCTTGCGGGCGGCTTCGAAAGCGACTTTGCCGATGCGACGAATCTCGGACTCGGAGTACACCATCGTGTTGAAGCCGACGCGCTCGCCGCCCTCCTCACGAATGCCCCGGGGCTGGCCGAAATAGATGTCACCGGTCAGCTCTCGGACGATGAGGATGTCCAGGCCCGCCACGATCTCAGGCTTGAGGGTGGACGCGTTGGCCAGTTCCGGATAGAGGATGGCCGGGCGCAGATTGGCGAACAGATTGAGCTCCTTGCGAATCGCCAGCAGGCCCCTCTCCGGACGCTGTTCCCGGGGGAGGTTGTCCCACTGGGGACCGCCAACGGCGCCCAGCAGGATCGCATCAGCCTCCCGGGCCAGCGTGCTGGTGACCTCAGGATAGGGTGTTCCGGTCGCATCTACCGCGCAGCCGCCGATGAGGGCAGTCTCTGCCGTGAAGTCGAGGCCATCACTCCGCAGGGCTTCGAGCACGCGCAGGGCCTGCTCCGTGATTTCGGGACCAATGCCGTCTCCCGGCAGAACACAAATCTTCATGGTGTCTTTCTATGCTTGTTGGCAAACGCCGGCCCCGAAGGTGAGGACCGGTGGGCGATCAGGCAAACAGCCAGGGCTGGTCCATACGGCGGCGCTCTTCGAAGGCGCGGATCTTGTCGGCATGACGGAGAGTCAGGCCGATGTCATCCCAGCCGTTGAGGAGGCATTCACGGCGAAAGGGGTCCACATCAAACGGGATCACCTTTCCATCAGGGCGGGTAATGGTCTGGGCCTGGAGATCCACGCTCAGGGTGTAACCGGCGCTCTCGTGACACTGGGAGAACAACTCATCCACTTCGGAGCCAGGAAGCCTGATGGGCAGCAGGCCGTTCTTGAAGCAGTTGTTGAAGAAGATGTCTGCAAAGCTCGGTCCGATCAAGACCCGGAAGCCGAAATCCTCAAGCGCCCAAGGGGCATGCTCGCGGGAGCTGCCACACCCGAAGTTGTCCCGGGTCAGAAGAATCTGAGCACCCTGGTAACGGGGTTGGTTGAGGACAAAATCCGGGTTCAGGGGACGACCGGAAGCATCCTGCCCCGGCTGCCCCACATCCTTGTAGCGCCACTCATCGAACAGATTGGGACCAAAGCCGCTCCGCTTGATAGATTTGAGGAACTGCTTCGGAATGATTGCATCGGTATCCACGTTGGCGCGATCCATCGGCGCCACAAGACCGTCGAGTTTCTGGAAGGGCTTCATTTACTTGACTGCCTTCTGGATGGCTTCGCCACCCTTTTCAATATCCTTGCCAAGGCCCTGGACGGTATTGCAGCCGCCCAAGAACACCATGGCGAACACGCCAATCAGGGCAATATGGTTGCGCATGATCCGGCTCACCCTTTGCTCAGCCGAGCGCACGGACGTCAGCAAAACGCCCCGTAACTGCGGCAGCAGCAGCCATTGCTGGGCTGACCAGATGCGTCCGCCCCCCGGCCCCCTGACGACCTTCGAAATTGCGGTTGGAAGTGGACGCGCAGCGTTCACCCGGCTCCAGGCGGTCCGCGTTCATGGCAAGGCACATGGAGCACCCTGGCTCACGCCATTCAAAGCCGGCCGCCAGGAAGATCTGGTCCAGACCTTCTGCCTCCGCCTGACGCTTGACGACGCCCGAACCAGGGACGACAAGCACCGCCTTGACGCTGTCGGCCTTGCGACGCCCCCTGGCCACCGCCGCCGCCGCACGCAGATCCTCGATGCGGGAGTTCGTGCAGGAGCCAATGAAGACCTTGTCCACCAGGATGTCCTTGATGGGCGTACGGGGCTCAAGCCCCATGTACTGCAGGGCGCGCTCCATGCCTTCGCGCTTGACCGGATCTGTTTCCAGGGAAGGGTCAGGGACATGCCCATCCACCGGAGCGACCATCTCCGGAGACGTACCCCAGGTGACCTGGGGCTGGATTTCCGCCGCATTCAGGTCCACCACACGGTCGAACCGGGCGCCTTCGTCGGAATGGAGCGTCTTCCAGTAGGCCACTGCCTTGTCCCACTGCTCACCACTCGGCGAGAAAGGGCGATCCTTGAGGTATTCGACTGTCTGCTCATCCACGGCCACCAGCCCGGCACGGGCACCGGCCTCGATCGCCATGTTGCAGATGGTCATTCGGCCTTCCATGGAAAGACTTCGGATCGCACTGCCGCCGAACTCCATGGCATAGCCCGTACCACCGGCCGTACCAATCTTGCCGATGATGGCCAGGACCACATCCTTGGCCGTAACCCCAGCACCCAGTTCTCCCTCGACACGAATGAGCATGGTCTTGGATTTCTTCTGGAGCAGGCACTGGGTGGCCATGACATGCTCCACCTCGGAGGTACCGATTCCATGGGCCAGACAGGCGAAAGCCCCATGAGTGGATGTGTGGGAATCACCACAGACCACCGTCATGCCCGGCAAGGTTGCACCGTTTTCGGGACCGATCACATGGACGATCCCCTGCCGCTGATCCTTGAAGGGGAAGTAGGCGAGGGCCCCCACTTCGCGGATGTTGGCATCCAGGGTTTCCACCTGCTGGCGGGAAACCGGATCCTCGATCCCCCGTTCCCAGTGGTCGGTCGGAGTATTGTGATCCGCAGTAGCCACAATGGAGTTCACACGCCAGGGCTTGCGGCCAGCCAGCTTGAGACCTTCGAAGGCCTGAGGGCTGGTGACTTCATGGACCAGATGACGGTCGATATAAATCAGCGCCGTGCCGTCTTCCTCGACGTGCACCACGTGGCTCGACCACAGTTTTTCGTAGAGCGTTTGCGCTTGCATTGGCAGATTTCGGTCTGATGCAGGGAAACGTTCATTATTTCACAGGCTTCCCCTGCTGAGTAGCTTGCTCGTAAAGGGGCATCACCCGGGCCGCGTACTGGGCCAGATCCTGCTGGCGGCTTTCGTTGGAGGGGTGAGTGGAAAGCCACTGAGGCGGCTGCCCACCGCTGGCCCTGCCCATCTTCTGCCAGAGGGTGATCGCAGCCCCAGGATCATAGCCTCCCCGAGCCGCCAGTTCGACACCGATGCGATCCGCCTCGACCTCGTGCTCCCGACTGTTGGGCAACTCGAAACTGACCTTGGCCACCGTACCGATCAGGTCGGTACCTGCCTGCCCGACACCCAGCGCTGCCCCCAGCACCGCCACACCAATGTTGGTGACCATGGACTGGGAGGCCCGCTCCCGGGCGTGCTCCCGCAGGGCATGGGCAATCTCGTGCCCCATGATTGCGGCGATCTCGTCGTCGGTCAGATTCAGTTTTTCGATGATTCCCGAGTAAAAGGCGATCTTTCCACCGGCCATGCACCAGGCATTGAGCTCCTGGGAGGCCAGGACGTTCACCTCCCACTTCCAGCCCGGCGCATCGGTACGAAAGACGCCGGTCGCCGGAATCAGGCGCCGGGCAACGGTCCTCACCCGCTCCACCTGCTCCTTGTTACGGTTCAGGGCGTTTTTTTGCCCGGCCTCCTGCAGGATTTTCTGGTAACTCTGACTGGAAGCCGACTCCATCTCCCGGGAACTGACCATCATCATCTGGCGACGCCCGATACCCACTTCACCGGTCTGTGTGGTCTGCACCGTCTGACAGGCGGACACAATACCTGCCGCCATCACCACGGGAAGCACGCCCCGTACCCAGCCCAATCTTTCGCTCATGCATTCTCCTGATCCCGGTCAGGCCGGGCCCGAACCTTCATCAATTCCCCGGGGCCATCCCCGCAGCATCACCAGCAGACCCAGAAACGCAAAGACGGACCCCAGGGTAAACGTCCAGGCTGCGCCGATGCCCTCCCAAGTGTAACCACTGATCAGACCACCAAGCATGCCTCCTGCGCCAAACGATATGCTGCCATACAAGGCCTGGCCTCGCGCCTGGTGCTGGGTTCCGAACCAGCGGTTCACTGCGGCCACCGCCGCCGCATGACAGGCACCGAACGTAGCACCATGCAGCAATTGAGCAAGAACGAGCAGAATCAACGCGTCGCCCCCCCAACCGATGGCAGCAAAGCGGACGACTGCGGCGACAAAACTCCATACCAGCAGCGTCCGCAGGGAAAACGCCTTCAGCAGTTGGGGCATGTACATGAAAACAGCAATCTCGGCGAGCACACCCAGGGTCCACATCCAGCCGACAACGGCCTTGCTGTAACCATGATCCACCAGATGCAGCGAATAAAAGACGTACAACGCCCCGTGGGCCGCCGACATGAAGAAACACGCGAGCAACAGGGAGCGGACCTCTCCCCTGCGCAGGATCTGCATCAGGGCCACCGGCGGACTCACCGAGCGCGGCCGCAATGCCTCCGGGATTACCAGAGCACAGCTCAGAATGCCGGCCAACACCCCCACAATGATCCATAACAGCATGCGCACGGGCAGATCATCGAGCAGATAACCCAAACCCAGCACCGCCAGGATGAACCCCACCGATCCCCATGCCCGGATGTTGCCGTAACGGCTCGCCTGCCCTTCCAGGTGCGCAAAGGTCAGCGTTTCCACGAGGGGCAAGGCTGCGCTCCAGAAGAAGGAGAGCACCGCCATGCTGACAAACATTCCCGCGTAGTCATCCATCACCAGAAAACCCGAAAACCCCACGAGCGAGAGCAGGCCTGACAGCCTTACGATGGGCGTCCGGACCCCGAGGCGGTCAGCAAGCCAGCCCCACAAGGTCGGCGCTACCATCCGCATCATGGACATCAGGGACATCAGCACGGCGATCTGGGCCGCCGAACTGCCGACAGACTGAAGATACAGGGCGAAGTAAGGAGAGAAGGCGCCGACAAAGGCGAAATAAAAGAAGTAATAGCCCGAAAGGCGCCAGTAGGGAATCATTACCCCCATTCTACTCCACGTGAAAAGAGCGCCCGCAGGCGCCCGTCACACAGCGTTCTCCGGACCCGCCTATCAGGTGGCAGACACCCCCTTCCACAAGGCGTCCAGTTCATCTCTGAGCCAGAGACGGAGCTTCTGCAGGGCTTGAAGTGCAAGCCCGGGAGCATTGACCTCGGCACGAACCAGCTGAAGACTCAGGGTGCGACACTCATCCAACCCTGGGCCGGGGGGACGGAACCGTCAGGGCTACGCCCGGCGCCGACCCTGCGATGGGTGGGGTCGTGTCCGCCACATCCGCGTTCTGGGCGCGGTGACGCAGCGCATGATCCATCAACACAATGGCTAGCATGGCCTCGGCGATGGGGGTCGCACGGATGCCCACGCAGGGGTCATGACGACCATGGGTATTGACGACAACCGACTCTCCCGCCTTGTTGATGGAGTGGCGGTCCAGCCGGGTGCTGGAGGTGGGCTTGATGGCGATGCTCACGGTCACATCCTGCCCCGTGGATATGCCGCCCAGGACACCGCCCGCCTGATTGGACAGGAAGCCGTCAGGACTCATCTCGTCGGAATGCTCGGTTCCCAACTGGGAAACGCAGGCAAAACCAGCACCGATCTCAACCCCCTTCACCGCATTGATGCTCATCATCGCATGGGCGATGTCCGCATCGAGACGATCGTACACCGGCTCTCCCCAGCCTACCGGCACCCCTGTGGCCACCACATTGATCCTGGCGCCAACGGAATCGCCAGACTTGCGCAGCTCGTCCATGTACTGCTCGAGACGGGGTACAAGCTCCGGATTGGGAGCGAAAAAGGCATTGGCATCCACCGCATCCCAAAACTGGAAGGGAATTTCCACGGGACCAAGCTGGGCCATGTAGCCGCGGATCACGATGCCATGGCGCTCGAGCAGCCATTTGCGGGCGATCGCCCCCGCAGCCACTCGCACTGCCGTCTCCCGCGCCGACGAGCGCCCCCCCCCCCGGTAGTCGCGGACTCCATACTTCTGCCAGTAGCCGTAATCCGCATGCCCTGGGCGGAAACTCTCGGCAATGTTTCCGTAATCCTTGGAACGCTGGTCCTGGTTCCGGATCAGCAGAGCAATCGGCGTTCCAGTAGTGACCCCCTCGAAAACACCCGAGAGGATCTCGACTGCATCCGGCTCACGACGCTGAGTCACGTGACGGGAGGTACCGGGCTTGCGGCGATCGAGTTCTGCCTGGATGTCCGCCTCAGTGATCGCCAGCCCCGGCGGACAGCCATCCACCACGCAGCCAATGGCCGGGCCATGGGATTCGCCAAAGGAAGTGACACAGAACAAGGTACCGAGCGTATTACCGGACATGGGGAAACTCGCTAAATCAGGGTCAATAAAGAAAGGGCGCCATACCGGACAACCGGACAGCGCCCAAGTCTAGCACGCCGCCGCCCCATGACCGGCAGCGCAGGAACAGGCTTACTGGAAGAACTCGTCGAGGTGGCCAAAGACCGGGTGCTCGCCATCATGCTTCCTGACGGAAAGCACGTCCTCGAGCTTTTCCACCTGCCTGATCATCTTCTCGAGCCGCTCATCCTCGAAGATCTGCAGCCAGATGCGGCTGGTTTCACCGGTACCGACCGGCATGCACAGGATCCCTTCCACGTTGAAAGCCCTGCGTGCAAAAAGGCCGCAGATGTGACTCATCACACCGGGGTGGTTGGCCACAGCCAGCTCCAGTACAACCTTGTGAAAGCCGTTATGCTCGGGCACATCGGGGATGTACTCGGAAAGGTTGGTGTTCTGTTCGGACATCGGGTTCTCTCCTTGGGGCTCAGCCGATCATCTCGGAGTTGGCGGCGCCCGGCGGCACCATCGGGTAGACGAATTCGTTGGGATCAATCGTGGCATGGATCAGGCAGGGGCCCGGCGTGCTGAGGGCCTCAGCCAGGGTGGCGCGAGGATTCGGGGCCGGATCCAGATCCACCGCCCGCATGCCGAAGCCTTCGGCAATCTTCAGGAAGTCGGTCGGGCGCTCGTAGCGGGAGGCCATCACACGCTTGCCATAGAAGAGGTTCTGTTGCTGGTGCACCAGGCCGAGGGATTGGTTGTTCATCAGGACAATCTTGACGTTCACGTTTTCCTGGGCGGCGGTGGCCATTTCCTGAATGTTCATCTTGAGGCTGCCGTCACCGGAGAAACACACCACGGTGCGGTCGGGTGCGGCAATCGCCGCACCAATGGCCGCCGGAAAACCGAAACCCATGGTACCGAGCCCCCCGGAATTGAGCCACTGGCGAGACCGGCGGAAGGGATACGCCTGCGCCACCCACATCTGGTGCTGCCCCACATCGCTGGTGATGATCGCGTTATCGTCCAGGCAGTTGGCCACGGCATGAATCAGGCCGTATGGGCTGCGCGGATTGTCCACGCCGGGCATGGCCAGCGGGAAACGCCCCTTGAGACTCTCCACATGGGACAGCCAGCGCTTGCGGAGCTGGGGCCTGACGCGGGGCAGGAGCTCGGAGAGGACCTGACCTACGTCACCGGCGATGGCCACATGGGCAGTCTTGACCTTATGCAGCTCCGAACGGTCGATGTCGATGTGAATGATCTTGGCATTGGGACAGAATTCGGCGGTCTTGCCGATGGCGCGATCATCAAAGCGGGCCCCCACGCAAACCAGGAGGTCTGCCTCTTCGAGCACGTAATTGGTGTACCGTGCGCCATGCATGCCCAGCATACCCAGGGACAGGGGATGATCCATGGGCATCGCGCCCAGAGCCATCAAAGTCATGGTGGTGGGCAGGGATGCCTGCTCCGCCAGGGTCACGGCCAGCTGACCGGCGCCGGAGTGAATCACGCCCCCCCCCAGATAAAGCACCGGACGCTCGGCAGCCTCGATCATCCGGGCCGCCTCCTCCACCGCGGCTATATCGAAACTGGGCGCTGCATCAGGAACCACCACATCCGGATATTCCTCGAAGCTCACCAGCTGGTTCTGGACGTCCTTAGGCACATCGATCAGTACCGGACCCGGGCGATCGGACATGGCAATGCGGAAGGCAGCCGGCACCACACTGAGGAGGTCCTTGGCGGACCGGACCAGAAAATTGTGCTTGGTGATGGGGATGGTCAGGCCGTAGGTATCCACCTCCTGGAAGGCATCGGTACCGATCATGGAAAGAGGAACCTGCCCGGTCAGCGCGATCATCGGGATCGAATCAAGCTTGGCATCCGCAATCGCGGTAATCAGGTTGGTTGCACCAGGCCCGCTGGAAGCCAGGCAGACCTCCGGACGGCCGGACACCCGGGCCATGCCCTGGGCAATGAAACCGGCCCCCTGCTCATGTCGGCAGAGCACATGATGAATCGTGTCGCTCTTGGACAGAGCATCGTACATGGGCAGGGCCGCGCCGCCGGGCACACCGGCGATGGTGCTGATTCCTTGCCGTTCGAGCAACTTGACGATCAAGTCTGCTCCAGTCATTTGCATCATCAAAATTCTCCTTGAAGCGGTAAAGCCGTACCGCAGTCCGGGCCGGGGCGCATCCAAAACAAAACCCCCGCCGGTTGCGCGCCGGCGGGGGTCTGAAATTCTTGCTCGACTACCAGGGACCCTTACGACGCACGCATACCTACGCCTACTACGCGTACTACTACGGCTACAGGCAGGGCAGGGGCGAAAAAGGTCACGGAAGCACTCGAGTCATCTACAAGACTAACAGATGGATTATTCGCACAAGTCCAAGAAAAGACAAGTTTTATTTTGCATTGCAGCAGCACCGAAGAAAACAGCAGCCTCAACTTTGAACATGAGGATCCCGAAGTACCCGGCGCAGGATCTTGCCCACATTACTCTTGGGCAGTTCATCCCGGAATTCGACGAAATGAGGCACCTTATAGCCCGTAAGTCCCTGGCGGCAATGGGCAATGAGGATTTCTGCGGTCAGGGAAGGATCCTTGCGCACCACGAAGATCTTGACGGCCTCGCCGGAGCGCTCATCCGGCACACCCAGGGCTGCCACTTCCAGCACCCCCGGATGGCTGGCCACCACATCTTCCACTTCATTGGGGTATACGTTGAAGCCGGACACAAGGATCATGTCCTTCTTGCGGTCGACGATGCGCACGAAACCCTCCGGATCGATGGTGGCCACATCCCCGGTCCGCAGGTAACCATCCTGGGTAAAGGCGCGGGCCGTATCCTCAGGGCGCTTGTAGTAGCCCTTCATGACCTGAGGCCCCTTGACGCACAGCTCGCCGGGTACGCCCGGGGCGACCTCACGTCCATCATCATCCCGCAAGCTGACATCGGTGGAAGAAATGGGGAGCCCAATGGCGTGATTGAACTCCGGAATGTCCAGCGGGTTGATGCACACCGCCGGTGATGTTTCGGTCAGCCCGTAGGCTTCGGCCAGGGTTCGCCCGGTCACCTTCTTCCACTTCTCTGCCACCGCCTGCTGCACCGCCATCCCACCTCCCAGGGACACCTTCAAACTGGAAAAATCCAGGTTCTTGAAATCCGGATTGTGGAGAAGTGCATTGAAAAGAGTGTTGACCCCGGTGATCGCCGTGAACTTGTGCTTGGCCAGTTCGACAACGAAACCCGGAATGTCCCGGGGATTGGTAATCAGCACGTTGGCTGCGCCAATCTTGAAGAAAGTCAGGCAATTCGCCGTCAGGGAAAAGATGTGATAAAGCGGAAGGGCCGTGATGATGACCTCTTCTCCCTCCTTGACGTAGGGACGAATCCAAGCATGTGCCTGCTGCAGGTTGGCGACGATGTTGCCATGGGTCAACATGGCGCCCTTGGCCACCCCGGTCGTTCCACCGGTGTACTGCAGATAGGCCAGATCATCGTGGGTCAGGGCAACGGGCTCAAGGGAGCAGGTGGCTCCAACCCTGAGGGACGCCCGGAAACTTACATATCCTGGCAAATGCCAGGCTGGCACCATTTTTTTGACGTGACGGACAACAAAGTTAACCACCATCGACTTGGGAAAACCGAGCATGTCCCCCAAACCCGTCACCAGCACGTGGCGCAACGCCGTCTGGGGGAGAACCTGCTCCAAGGTATGCGCGAAGTTCTCGACGATCAGGATCGCCTCGCAGCCCGCATCCTTGAGCTGGTGCTCAAGTTCCCGAGCCGTATATAAGGGATTGACGTTAACGACCGTATAGCCGGCCCGCAGCACACCGAACATGGCCACCGGATACTGCAGGCAGTTGGGCATCATCAGGGCCACACGGGCCCCTTTGGGAAGCTTCAGCGCTCCCTGGAGATAGGCACCAAAATGGCGAGAAAAAACCTCCAACTCCCGGTAGCTGATGGATTTTCCCATGTTGATGTAGGCGGTTCGCTCTGCGAACTTACTCACCCCTTTGTCGAACAGATCGACCAGAGAGGCGAATTCATCCACGTCGATTTCCGCAGGAACACCAGGGGGATAGCTTCGCAGCCAGCTCTTGTTCATTTGCTGTGTCTCCTTTGCCGTTGGTGATGGTCCTGCCGGCCTTCCTGCGTGTGGGCAGGCTGCCGGAGACCCGCCCTCCCCAGGCGGTGCCGAACCCACAAGGGGCTGCGGCCTCCAACGTACTATTCGACTGGCGCTATGGCGTCTTGTTCTTGGATCAGTCCGCCCCCTGTGCGAGCGGAGACCGGTACCAGGGCACGGTCTTCCGTAGTCAGGCCTGCTCTTCTTCGGCGGGCCAGTTACGGATGTAGTTCTTAAGCATGCGATTCTCGAAGCTCTGCTCCTCCAGCACTGCCTTGGCTACGTCATGAAAGGAAACCACCCCCATCAGAACGGTATCGTCCATCACAGGCAGGTAACGCTGGTGATGAGCCACCATCTGACGCCGCAACTCGTCCATTTCCATGTTCATGGCAGCCACGACGGGAGCCTTCAGCATGGCCTCGGAAACCGGCAGGGCCTGCCAGTCTGCACCCGCTTTATGAGCGGCCACCAGCACCTCGCGGAACGTCAGCAAGCCGACCATGCGCCCCTTGTCGAACACCACCAGGGAGCCCACGTCCTGCTCCGTCATGATGGCCACAGCCTCGGAAAGGGTCTTGTTGGATGCAACCGTAAACAGCACCTTGCCCTTGATGGCGAGAATCTCACTGACCAGCATTTTGTTTTCCTAGTGGTGGCGCCGGGCGCCGTGACAATGGACTACGTTGAATGGTATTCGATTGCGTGGCCTACGGAAAGCCTAAAAGAACAGGGGATTACCCCAACTCCCGCAACTCACCGCTGGCCATCAGCAACGCGCTCCGGACCGTACGCCCCGGCCACAGGGCCGAAACCACCCGACGATAGCGCCCGAGTTGGGCACGATAGGCATCCATCAGGATTTCATCGGGGTCACCGGTCTTGTAGTCCAGCACCCACAGGCTGTCACCGTCATCCACCAGCCGGTCGATACGTCCTACCCGTCCAGCCTCGTCAATGAACTCTACCTCATTGCCCGACCAGACATGGCGCGACGGATCGAAGAAGACTGCCAGATCCGGACGATCAAGCAGGGATCGTGCGACTTCCAGCGCCCTGGGCTCCAGGCCATCCACGTCCAAACCCTCGGTCAGGCGCTCCAGACATAGATGGAAAGCCGTTCCGAAGGCTGCGCCCTCCCCTTCAGCCTCGTCCAACTGGCGATAACGACCTATGGCTACGGGCTGGCAGACTTCGACGGGTGCCACCCGACCCGGCGCCATTACCTCTTCAGTACGCTCCAGGACCAGTGGCAAACTTCCCCAGCTTCCGTCGGTGGCACCCAGGGCTTCCAGGGCCGCACCAATACGCTGCCATGGGCTGGAGCCACCTCCCTCTCTCCCCGGAGCAATCCCACTGACGAAAAAATACTGGGCCGCCCGGGTGATCGCCACATAAAGAAGATTGAGATCCTCCCGCTCCCGGGCACGCTCCTCGGCAGCAAACAGGACCTCCCGATGCCTGCCCCGTTCGTCCTTGCGGGTGATCATCGAAAAATGCCTGGGCCGGCTCTCGCCGGGCTGCCAGTCCAGCAAGACCTGATCCACATCTGAACGGGCACTTGCGTGGCGCCCGTCAATCAGCCAGACGATGGGCGCCTCGAGTCCTTTAGCTCCGTGGATGGTCATGATCCGCACCCGCCCCCCATCCGCGCCTTCCGCAGCGATGACTCCCTCGTCGGGTGCCTCCTCATCACCAGCCCCATCCAGACGGGCCAGCTCATCAATGAAGCGCGGCAGGCTCGGGTAACGGCCACCATCCTGGTTCAGTGAAAGGCCTATGAAAGCCTCAAGGTTGGCTCGGACGCCCGCCATCATTGCGGGAGGCACAACCGCCTCATATCGGGCCACCACATCGGCTTCGTTGTAAATACGGTCCAGCAAATCGTGAACGGGCAAGCGGGCAGCCTGCTCACGCCACCCTGCGAGCAGACGGGCAGCCCGGTTAAGGGCTTGGCTACCCTTTTCCTCCCCTTCCGCCAACGCCTGCAGGCGCAGCCACCAGGTCTCTTCATTGCGCCCGGCCAACTCCAGCAAATCCTCGTCACTGACCCTGAAAAAGGGCGCCCGCAGTGCATGTGCCAAGGATAAATCATCCCCCGGGCTTGCCAGCCATCGGAGCAGCGCTGCCAGATCGGCAGCCTCCAGGGTTTTCAACAAGCCTCCGCGACTGACGCTAAGGTAAGGAATCCCCGCATCCCGCAGGGCCTGCTCGTACTCAGGCAAGATCCCGCGACGTCGGGTCAGGATCAGGATGTCCCCGTAACGGGCGGGCCGGACATCACCCTGATCGTGGATGGCCCACCGCCCCACCATCTCACCGATCCGCCCCGCCAGCAGGCGCGCCTCTTCCCGGCGCTTCAGATTGTCCTCCTCACGGGGAGGGGTGGTCAGGGGGTCACGAAGCGCCTCCGGCCCATCCATCACGGGCGAGCTCTCTGCCTCTTCCCCCGGTCCATCACCAGCGAGGGGCAGCACTTCCACCCTCCCGGGTAATCCCTTGCGCACGGACTCCTGAGGACGAAAACCCACGAACGCGGTTTCTTTGCCAAAAAGGGCATTAACCACATCCACAACCACGGGCGCATTCCGGAAGGTACGGTCATTGGCCAGTCGCTCTGCGCCGAAACGCTCTACCAACCACCCCGCGGCATGCATGAAGATCCGGTAGTCGGCCCGCCGGAAACGGTAAATGGACTGCTTGGGATCCCCGACAAGGAAAACCCGGGGTGGCGTACCATCCTCACCATAGGCATCCAGCCAGGCCACCAGGATCCGCCATTGGAGCGGATTGGTATCCTGGAACTCATCCAGCAGGATCTGTCGGTAACGGGCATCCAGGCGTGCCTGCAAAAAAGGAGCCTGCTCCGGATCGGACAACAGACGATCCGCATGCCACTCCAGATCCGTGAAATCCATCACCCGTCGCTCCCGCTTGTGCGCATCGAGGGCCTCCAGAAGGGCACACGCCGCGGTCAGGATGTCCTGATTGAGTGCAAAAATGTGTTCTTCGAGCCTGTTGGCGCAGGCATCCTGCACGCACTCCGTCAAACGCCCATGTAGCGCCAGCAGGCGCAGCTCCCCTTCGCCACCCAGACGCCTGGCCTGGGCTGCGCTGGCCTTGCAGACCCTGGGCTCGCCCGTTTTGGTCAGCACCGCATCCCGGATGGCGGCAAAGCGCACATCCCCGTCGCCATGAGCCCATCCGGCTCGCAGGGCGGACGCCCGCCTGCGATCGCTCTCGGTATTGGCCTCCAGCAGACTCGTGTAACCTTCCAGATCTTCGTCCAGCCCAGGCAGGGCAAAAAAGGCAGCGATCGCATCTCCGGGCGCACCCACCTCCAGATCGCGACGCAACTGGCTCAGGGCATCCTCCAGCGTGGCAGCGCCATCATGCAGATAAGCGTGCCACTCAGCCCGCCTGCTCACGAAGGACTGAAGCAACACCCGGGTCCTGAGCTGGCCCACTTCACCGAACAGACGTATCAGGGCACGCGCCGGCGTGCCCTCTGGTTTGCGGGCACACTCACGGGCGAAGCGAGCCCAGGCCTCCTCCAGCAAGGGGCCCTCCGCATCGGCCAGACGGTAACCTGCCAGCCCGCTGGCCAGAGGCGCCCCCCCGAGGATGCGGGCAAACCAGCCATGAAAGGTGGTGATCGTGATGGGTGGATCGGCAGCAAAAACCGCCTCAAGCAAACCCTGGGCCCGAGGCAGGAGGGCCCGCGCCTCGGCACTGCTCAAGCCACGTTCAGCCAGGAAATCCAGGGCCTCTTCCTCCCGTAGCACGGCCAGCTGACGCAGCCAGAGGCGCAGACGCTCTTCGATTTCCCGGGCTGCCTTGCGGGTATAGGTGATCGCCAGTATTTCCCCGGGCCGGACCCCGGCCAGCAACAGGCGTAACAGACGGGACACCAGCAACCAGGTCTTGCCGCTGCCGGCACAGGCCTCGACCACGACGCTGCGGGCAGGATCCAGGGCTCTGCGATTACGCTCTTGATGCGTCATGGATGAAAATCCTTGCGGCACAGGCCGCGCATTTCGCAATGGGCACAGGCACTACCGTTGGCGGGCAGCGGCGCTCCTCCCCGCAGGGCATCGAAGAGGGCCAGCAGCCGGGACTGCTGAGCCGCGGCAGACACCGCAAGATCCGCCAGCGGCGCTGTTCCTACCGTCTCGTCGTCCAGGGCCACATAGGCTGCCTCGGCAGTTTCGCCCCCCTGGAGCAGGGCATAGACCGCCAACTGCACATCATCCGGATTCCTGGCCTGGATCTGCAGGGACCGAAGGCTGCGGGACTTGTAGTCGAGCACGGCTGCACGGCCATCCTCCTGGCGGTCCAGCCGGTCAAGGCGGCCATACAGTCGCAGAGCGCTGCCATCGGACAGAATGAGTTCCCGCTCCCGCTTGAGTTCGGCCGCAGCGAAAAACCAGCCATCGGATTCGCGACTACGCTGCCACTCGATGTAGGCCGCCACCCTGACCATCCAGCGGGAAAACCAGGCATGTTCAAGGAAATTCCGGGCAAGCGCCGGGCCGAACACCCTCCGGCTTTCCTCTTCCAGGGCCGCCACCAGAACCTCGTCTGACTGGTTGCCAAGCCGGGGAAAGCGGCCATGAAAGGCCTGCAAGACGCTGTGAATCATCTGACCATAGTCCGATTTTTCGAGAGCTTCGCTGACCTCTTCGCTTTCCCCCAACCCCAAAACATGACGCGCAAAGTACTGGTAAGGGCAGCCAATCAGACTGGCCAGAGCGCTGGCAGAGATCCGCCCCGGCACCTGGGCGCTCGTCAGCGAAGGCGCCGGGATGTCCTGGAATTCTTGGTCGGGAGGCCGAACGGGCAGACGGGGAGCCGGCCTCATCAGGTCGTCGTTGAAGAGCTCTTTATGGGCCAGGGAAAGAAGCTCGATGCTGTCATTGGGCAGCAGGATCTCCCCATCCCGAAGATGCTGCCAGACAAAAACCACCTCGTCAGAAAAGGCGATCAGACTGGCCAGATCATCCACCAAGCGGGACCGGGCATCCGCCCTGCCAGGCAACCCCAGCTCCGCCCGGACCGCTTCGTGAGCAAAGACCGGTCGTTTGTCCTCGGGAGCCAGGTTGTCCACATCGGCGCCAATCACGACTGCCGCCTCGAACCGGCGAAGGCGGGCGGCTGCCAGGTGCGTCATCACCACGGGACTCTCCACCGTACGCGGACGGTACATGGCAGACTCCAGCTCTCGATTAAGCCAGTCACGCCATTCGAAGAAATCCAGGCATCCCCGCTCCTCGGCCAGCTCGCTCCGTCGAGTCTCCATCCAGGCCAGCAACTCCGCACCAGCTCCGTCGGCCTGCAACAAGGGCATCACTCCCAGGACCGTCAGACTGTCTGCCAGACGCTGCAGCCACAGGGAGGGACTGGCGGCCGAACGGGGTAGCGCGTCCCGGGCCTGGAGGACGGGGGCAAGGCAACGGGTGATCGACGCATCTGCCAGGGCTGCAGCAGCCTCCAGCCCCGAGGCAAGGTCATGCCGCGCATAAAGCGCCGCCAGGGCCTCGATACCTGCCTCACGTTCAGTTTCGTCCTGCCCCCCCATGAAAGGCGACTTGAGCAGATCCAGCACATCCCTGTGATAACCATCGCTGGCCAGAACTTCCAGCCAGGCATCCACCAGGGACGCAGCCCGGGTGGTAGAGAGTTTCCAGCCTGTTTCGTCCTCCACCAGGACACCATCCCGCTCAAGCAGGGCCCGCGCCCGGCGGGCCGCCACCCGGTCGGCAGCAACCAGGGCGATCCGCTGGCGCCCCGCTGCCAGCCAGCGACGCACGCAAACAACGACAGCCTCCGCCTGTTGCTCCAGGCTCTGAGTGGCCATCAAGGCCACCCGACTCGTCAAGGCCACCGCATCACTGACAGACACAAGACGCCGGGCCAGGGGCGCGGGATCGAGGGATGCAGGCCAGGCCGCATTCAGGGTGAGCATCACCGGATCCACGGCCAGACTCCGGTCGGGAACAAACACCGTCACAGGCACCTTCTCGGCGCAGGCGTGGAACAGACGCCGCTCGAAAGGCCCCGGCGCACCTTCAGCAATCACGTACAAGGGACGGGTAAGGGAACAGGCCCAGTCAGACCCGGCAAGAAGGCGGGCTGCAGCCCTGGACGGGAGTCCCTGACCGTCCGCCAGCCAGAGGGCATGGACCAGGCGAGCCTCGAAACGCAGGGGCTCGTCGGCCTTCAGTTGATAAGCTGCCGCCAGTTGCTCCCGAAACTGGTCTTCACTCCCGGGCAGGCCGAGACCATGCAGGGTCAGCTCATCAAACAGGGCGATCAGCTCCTCGCAGATCCCCCACAAGCTCCCCTCGTCCAACCACTGCCTATCCTTCAATGCCTGATAAAGGCCAAGCAATCTCCGGGAGCCCGCCATCTGAGCCTGCCGGACAAGCCAGGGCGCCAAGGCCGCAGGCAGGGTCTGCATCGGCGGTACCAGGACGGGGCCGCCAGCCCGTGCCGCCATAGCCATCCTGAAATCCCGGGCCAGCAGCAGGTTTGGCAGGATCAGGCTGACTTTAGAACGGCATGTGGTATCCGGTTCCGCCTTCAGCAACGCCTCTGCGCAGGCCGAAACGAAATCGCCCCCCGAACGGAGGGCGATGTAGACCGGCTCGCCGCCACTCACGGCTGCCATTCACTCAGCGCTCGAGATGCTGCAGCTTGTCCTTTACTCCACGCCACTGATCCGCATCTGACGGAGGGTCCTTGCGCTCGACGATCGGCACCCATTTGGCAGCAAGCTCTGCGTTGAGGGCGATGAACGCCTGCTGATCCGCCGGGACATCATCCTCGGCAAAAATGGCTTCCGCCGGGCACTCGGCCACACATAGGGTGCAGTCGATGCATTCATCGGGATCGATCACCAGAAAGTTGGGGCCTTCGCGGAAACAATCCACAGGACACACATCGACACAGTCGGTGTATTTGCAGCGAATGCAGTTTTCGGTGACGACATAGGCCATGGGAAATCTCGCTCCTCTCTGGGCTGGCCGTGCCGCACCGGGCAAAAGGCGGGCAGGCCGTATCTAATGGGATCTGAAGCCTGCAATATACTCCATTACCCCCGTGGCGCTGATATCGTGAGAGCCCGAAACTCGGATGGCGAGGTTCGACCTTGGACCTGCGTTCAACCATTCCACCCTGGCGCAGCACGGCAACGGAAAGAGACAAAAGCGCTTTTCTTGCCCCTGATTATTCGCTAGCATCTAGCAACATTCATCCTTATCGGCGAAATTGCGCAGCCAGCTTTCGCTGGTGCACGACCCCTCCCCGGCAACACCCATAAATCCCCTTAATGCGAGGAATCATGAGCGAACATATCCATTACGTCACCGATGCGAACTTCGACACCGAAGTTCTGCAATCCACCAGCCCCGTGCTGGTCGATTACTGGGCTGAGTGGTGTGGTCCCTGCAAAATGATTGCGCCGATCCTGGACGAAGTGGCCAAGGAATACAATGGCAAACTTAAGGTCGCCAAGCTCAACATCGACGAAAACCAGGAAACGCCGGCCAAGTACGGCATCCGCGGCATCCCCACCCTGATGCTGTTCAAGGGCGGAAACATCGAGGCCACCAAGGTCGGGGCCCTGTCCAAGTCCCAGCTGGCTGCCTTCATTGACAGCCACCTTTAATCGAGCTACCCTCACAAACCAGATAAGCAGTCTCTAACGGCGTCCCGGGGCCCTCCCAAAGCACCCCCGACGCCGTTTTACAGTTCCAGCAATTCTGCTGCGCAAACTGCTGTCGTACTTGTTCGATAGTCCGGCATCCCACCTTCCAATTCTTTCCCCCCTCCCCTGCCAGCCATGCATCTTTCGGAGCTCAAGTCTCTCCACGTCGGGCAACTGCTCGAAATGGCCATTGTCAATGAAATCGAAGGCGCCAACCGCCTGCGCAAGCAGGAGCTCGTCTTTGCGCTCCTCAGGAACCGCGCCAAAAAAGGCGAGCCCATCTACGGCGATGGCGTGATGGAGATCCTGCCGGACGGCTTCGGCTTCCTGCGCTCCCCCGACACTTCCTACCTAGCTGGCACCGACGACATCTACGTCTCCCCGAGCCAGATCCGCCGCTTCAACCTGCACACGGGCGACACAGTGGAGGGCGAGATCCGCACGCCAAAGGACGGCGAACGTTACTTCGCGCTGGTAAAAGTGGACAAGGTCAACTTCGAGCCTCCAGAAGCGTCCAAACACAAGATCCTGTTCGAAAACCTGACCCCGCTGCATCCCAACGAGTGCCTGAAGCTGGAACGGGACATCCGCGGCGAGGAAAACATCACCTCCCGGGTGATTGACATGATCGCACCTATCGGCAAGGGCCAGCGCGGCCTGCTGGTGGCCCCGCCCAAGAGCGGCAAAACAGTGATGCTCCAGCACATCGCTCACTCCATCACCTCCAACCACCCCGATGTGGTGGTGATCGTGCTGCTCATTGATGAGCGCCCGGAGGAAGTGACAGAAATGCAGCGTTCGGTAAAGGGTGAAGTGGTTGCCTCCACTTTCGACGAACCCGCTATCCGGCACGTCCAGGTGGCCGAAATGGTCATCGAGAAAGCCAAGCGCCTGGTCGAGCACAAGCGGGATGTGGTGATCCTGCTGGACTCCCTCACCCGCCTGGCCCGCGCCTACAACACCGTGGTGCCAGCCTCCGGCAAGGTGCTGACCGGCGGGGTGGACGCCAATGCCCTGCAAAAACCGAAGCGTTTCTTCGGTGCAGCCCGCAACGTGGAGGAAGGGGGGTCGCTGACCATCATCGCCACGGCCCTGATCGACACCGGCAGCCGGATGGACGATGTGATCTACGAAGAGTTCAAGGGCACCGGCAATATGGAAATCCACCTGGATCGCCGCATGGCTGAGAAGCGTGTTTATCCGGCCATCAACGTCAACCGCTCGGGCACTCGCCGCGAGGAGTTGCTGCTCAAGTCCGACATCCTTCAAAAAGTCTGGGTTCTCCGCAAGCTGCTCTATGGCATGGACGACATTGATGCAATGGAATTCCTCCTTGACAAGATCAGGGCCACCAAGAGCAATGGAGAGTTCTTTGACGCCATGCGTCGCGGATAACTGCTCCCTACCTCAGGCCCCAGGACGCCACCTTCCCGGTGGCGTCCTGCTTTCCGGCACGGGACGACACGAAAGTGCTGGTTCCCCGATCGTTCAACCATTACAATCCCGGCCTTGTGCGGACGTGGCGAAATTGGTAGACGCACCAGATTTAGGTTCTGGCGCCGCAAGGTGTGGGGGTTCGAGTCCCTTCGTCCGCACCATTCCACTGGCGCCTCTTGCTGCGCACTCACCCCGGCCCAGTGTTCTCAAAGCCTTTATCTTTACAGGCACATGGCGTCACAAGGGCAATCATGGCATCGTGATGACGGGATGTGCTTCGGCAGACATCCTGAACGATGGGTGGCTCCCCCCAGCCTCTTGCCCCTCCGCCGACAGCCCGGGAGAATCTGCTGATGCTGTGGGAAACCTTTGCCGCAATCCGGGACCTGGGACGCCTGCACGACATTGCCAGCGTGCTCATACGTTATGGTTTTGGTGATCTGGTGCGTCGTCTGGGCTTGGCAAGCAGCCTTGAACGGGCAGGGAAGATCCTTCATTGGCACGAACAGAGCGAACTGACCACCCTGGAACCGGCAACCCGTGTCCGAAAGGCCCTGGAGGAACTGGGCCCCAGCTTCGTCAAACTCGGACAGATCCTCGCAACCCGGGTGGATCTCTTTCCGGACGAATGGATTTCGGAATTCAGCAAGCTTCAGGATCAGGCGCCCGCACTCCCCTTCGAAGCCTTGCGCCCACAGTTGCTCGAAGATTTGGGCGAAGCTCCGGAAACCGTGTTTGCACACATCGCCACCACTCCACTCGCCGCCGCATCCCTGGCCCAAGTGCATCAAGCCATCCTCCAGGACGGGACCGCGGTTGTACTCAAAATCCGCCGCCCGGGTATCCGACCCATTGTCGAAGCCGATCTTCGCCTGTTGGCCCGCCTCGCCGAAATTTTCGAGAACGAGATCCCGGATCTGTGCCGCTACCATCCAAAGGAGATAGTGAGGCAGTTCACTTTATCCCTGCGGCGGGAGTTGGACTTCGCCGCTGAATGCCGCAATGCCGAACGGGTCGCAGCCCTCTTTCAGGATCAACCGAACATAGTGATCCCACGCGTACACTGGCAATGGTGCGGCGAACGCCTGAATGTCCAGGACTTCATCGCAGGAATTTCGGGCCGTGACCTGGCGGGTGCCGATGCAGCAGGACTCGATCGTCGCCAACTGGCACGCAGCGGTGCCGAGGCGGTACTGCGCATGATGCTGGAAAGCGGATTCTTTCACGCGGATCCGCATCCGGGAAATGTCTTTTATCTCCCGGACAACCGGATTGCCTTCATCGATTTTGGCATGATCGGCCGCCTGTCTCCCGAGCGTCGCACCCAAGTCGCACAGTTGCTCCATGGTCTGGTCAGCCGCAACAGCGAGCTCGTGGTGGATATCCTGGAAGACTGGAGCCGGAGCGGAGAAGGTCCGACCACCGACGCCCGGAACAGACTGGCATCAGAAGTGGACAGTTTTTTGGACACCTATCATGGCTTACCCCTGGCGCAATTGAATCTGGGTCGCCTCCTCAACGATCTGCTGACCCTCCTGCGTGACAATGCACTTCACCTTCCTCCGGACCTGGCCCTGATGATCAAGGCCTTTGTGACTCTGGAGGGAATGGGTCGGCAACTAGACCCTCAGTTTGACATCTCTTCAGAAGCAATGCCGTTCCTGGAACGCCTCCTTCTGGCCCACGCCTCTCCTGCAGCCCT
>NZ_JAQUVG010000026.1 GCF_028693495.1 Zoogloea sp.
ATCGAGACGACGACACCTTCTTCCTTGAGTCCCTGGCGGATCGTCTCGATCACTTCTCGTCCTCGCCCAGCAGGGACTGCAATTTTTTTCGGGCACGCAGCTCCAGCATCGCTTCCCCGTAGGCTTCTTGCAGTTGCTTGATCTGCTTCTCGTACTGCTCCCGGATGTCCAATGGGTTGGCACGCAGCGCGTTCTCCATGCCCCGCTTCGCCTCGTCGATCCAGGTCTCGATCTCGGACGGAGGCAGATCATAAGAACGGCTGGCCTCTGCTACCGTCGTCTTCCCCTGCAGGATTTCCATCACCAACGCGCTCTTGCGCTTGGCTGTCCAGCGTTTGATTTCGTCTTCCATGACCGTACTCATCTGTCGTTCCTTTCAAGGTTAACACCTGAGCAGGATTTCACTGGGTCAATACAATGAGACCGATGCGGCCGAACACGCTGCCCATCTGGTTCGCCGGACCGCGCTGGCTGAAGGTATTGCCGCCCTGGCTGACAAGCCTGTCCTCCACGGTGACAACGGCGCGACGCTCAAAGCCACCACGGTGCTGGCCATGCTGCACTGGCTGGGCATCAAACCCTCGTACTCGCGGCCTCGCGTCAGCGACGACAACGCCTATGCCGAGGCGCTGTTCCGCACCGCCAAATACCGGCCCGAGTTTCCGGCAAGGGGCTTTGAGGATCTGGCGGCGGCGCGCGCGTGGGCCAGTCACTTTGTGCACTGGTACAACGTCGAGCATCGTCACAGCGGCATGCGCTACGTGAGCCCGGCCCAGCGTCATGCCGGTGCCGACCAGGCCATTCTGGCCGCGCGTCACGCGCTGTATGTCGAGGCCCGCGAGCGCCACCCAGCGCGCTGGTCACGCCACACCCGAAACTGGTCTCCTGCCGGCCCGGTGACGCTCAATCCAGAGCGGGAATCCGTCGTCGCCATGGCAATCGGCACCACGAATAGACAGCCTTTGGCTTCATGACTCAGGTGGCAACTATCTTGACGCGCGCCGGAATCCTTGCCTCCGCAATCTTCCCGCTCAACACCAGCGTCCTGGAGGGCGTGAATAACCGGACCAAGGTCATCAAGCGCATTGCCTACGGTTTCTGCGACGCAGCCTACTTCTTCCTGAAGATCAAGGCCGCCTTTCCCGGAAAGGTGCGATGAACCTATTTAAGGGCCGGGTTAATAGGAAATTGTTTCACCTACTGTTTCGAGTAGTTTTTCAAGTGCTTGTGCAAAGGCCTCTTTTTGATCTGGTTTCACTGTAATGGATAATTCGAAAAATTCGTCTTTTTGTTTTAAAAGACCATTTTTATAAATTATTTTACGCAAATTTGTAGAGGAAGTTTTTTTTGTATTTGCACGGCCAAGACTTTGAACCTGACTAATAAGCCAAGCTTGTGTTTTTTCTTCTGATGCGAACTTAATTGCCAAGCTGGTGCATTTTCTGGGTCCAACAGCGAGCACTGCCTTATTTAAATGATATGCAACGGTCGCAGAGAATTTTCCTGGTTTTTCTTTGATTATATCAATAATATCTGGAGGTAATTTTGCAAATGATCGGTAAAAACTCATTTGTGTTTCACTGACTTTTGCATTTTTTGCAACAGCCGCCGCAGTCGTTCCTTTAGATATTATTTTTTCATAGAACATAGCTCGATCAAGATCAGAATGTTGTGCTCGCTCTTCATTTTGTTGATATCCAAACCATGCAGCCTCTTCAACATTAAGATTTTCATGAATTTCCGCAAGCAATTCTGAAGATACATCATAGAACTTGCATGCCTGAACTCGGGTCCAGCCATCACAAATTATGAAACGCCCGGCTGATTCAGGATTTGGAATAACATGAATTGGGTCATGTTGTCCTTGTGTCCTTAAGGCTTCTGCTCGTTCCCGAATCATCTCGCTGGTATAAATTGTACGAGGGGCTAAGGGATTGGAGTCAATCAGATTGATATCAATCATTCTGAGTAATCGTTGATGTTCGTCTTTTTTTATCGTCAATTCATCAACATATTTTTGATCTTTAAGAACTTCTTCCAAAGATTTGTTTGGGCCGGTAGGCGGTTTTGTCATGATCATGCCTACGTTCTGTTTTGACCTTTCTGCTCTCAATTGAGCTGCAAATTCCTCTTCAGAAATTGACTTTGAAGATTTTGTCATCAGATCATCTCCATTTTGTGCAAAATTTCTTTACCTACTTTATGAATTTGTTCTGCTGCAGTTCCAGTTGGTTTAGCCAGAACCAATGGAGGTTGTACATCTTCTTCAGAAAGTGTTTTTGGGAATTCTTCACTTCTATGAATCATCACATTTAGAAGAGAACCTGGATATTCTGAAGAAAGTTTACTGACCTGGCTATAAACCCGAAGCCTGTTTGGAAGGTGGAAGTTACCTATCATTATCATTTCTGGACTTCTTCCGAAGTCGTCACGCATATCTTGAAGGACTGATGAAAGATATGAAACTGCTTTTGTCGAATAACGTTCCAGTGATACCGGTGCTAGAACATAATCTGATGAAAGAAGAGCGCCCCGTGTCATTCTATTTTTAGCTGGAGCGGCATCAAAAATTACTATATCGTAATTCGAAATATTGAAGTATTCATTTTTTGATGAAAGACCTTCTGAAATAAGTGCAGCGATTTTAAGATCACTTTTTTTTCCTTCAAGAGCATCATAAGTCAGGATTGTATCCAGCCTATCAAGAGTTAAGTCTGATGGTATCAAGTGAGGTCCTGACGCACCGAAGGGCATTTTTAGAACGTCTTCCAGTTTCATCCGCCCACCCGGCCATCCAGGAACCAGGTGCCCAAAGTGATGCTTAACTACTCTCTCAAAAGGTATTTCAAGTTCTTCTGCTTCTTCATCAGTGATTTCAGAATCGTATCCAAAAGATAGAGTCAGATTTGCTTGAAAGTCGAGATCTATTACTAATGTTTTCAAACCCATTAAAGAAAATACACACGCTAAGTTAGCTGCCAGTGTTGTTTTCCCTACACCCCCTTTTGGTGCGTACACAGTAATGACTCTCTTTTTTTTGATCTTTATTTTTGGTTTATTTTCTTGTCGCCAGGAAGCAATGTCAAAAATGTTCTCGATGGTGAATTGGCGAGTTTTTGGCCCGTTTGTCTGTCTTGCTACTTTTACACCAGCTTCGTCAACGTACCGTCTTACAGAATCTACTGTTGTCTCCAGTAGTTTGGCTGCAGCTTGAACCTTGTAAATTGTCTTGAACATTTTGTGTCTTTCTGAATTATTGTCAGCGTGCTTATGCTTGGGGACAAGAGTATATTTTGCTAGTTTTTTAACTTAAAAACAATTTTTTTCCTTGCAAATATATGGAAATCATAGATTGTCCGGACTTGTTGTATGTGATCTCTCCGGTTTCATTGCTCGGCGCGCTCTAGACTGAAGTGCAACACCCCGATTTGGTAGGGTGTACGCATGGGACATCACTACAGTCAGTTGTCGATGGACGAACGCAATCAAATTCATCGGTGTAAGAACGAGGGATGGAGTCTTCGGGCAATTGCCCGAAGACTCCATCGGCCGACGTCCGCGGTGTCGCGCGAAGTAGCGCGCAACACGATTGGCAAGAGCTACGATGCCGCCCGTGCAGAGCGCGCGACGCTGGCGCGCAGGCGGCGCGGAACGATCAAACTGAAGATCGGCTCCGTGCTGCTGAACCGGGTTTGTGCCCTGATGGCAGAGAACTGGTCGCCGGAGCAGGTTGCGGGCAGACTGCGGCGGATGAACCCCGACAATCCGAGCTTGCATGTCTCGTACGAGACGATCTACTGCGCCATCTATGCCCTGCCACGGGGCGAGCTGCGCAGCGAACTGATTGCCCAATTGCGCTTCGCCCACAAGGCGCGAATGCCCCGCACACAGGGCCAGGACAGGCGCGGCACCTTGCCGAACATGACCTCCATCCATCTACGCCCTATAGAGGTCGCGGCCCGCCTTGTGCCTGGGCACTGGGAAGGGGATCACATCAAGGGGCCGGGCAACCGCAGTGCCGTGGGCACCCTGGTGGAGCGCAAGAGCCGCTACCTGATGCTGGTCAAGCTGCGTGACGGTGCACCGGAAACTGGAAGATCAGGCAAGGGCTCAACCGCGCGCAGGCCGCGTGGGGAAAGGCTCCGAGGGGTTCTTCAGGGCCGACTAACTATCTTGACTGGTGCCAGAAGCTTCCGGGATGTACTCAAGCATCTCCGAGATCTCTTTCCCTAGGAGCTTGAAGGCGCCGCGGGGTGTCGGCCGTCTTGGGGGTCTTTGGCCGTCAGACCGGTAGCAAGCGACGACAAATTGAATATTTCAGAGTCGACTAATTTTACCAGGGGTGGGCGTGTGGGGTTTTTCGAGGCGCCGGATTGTTCAGGCCAGACTAGTTCGTTGTGACGTTGTATACATATAGTAAACAAAGCTTTGTTTACCACTCCATTTTTTATTTTTAAATCAATTACTTAATCCTTTAAAGGTGACGCTTTTTGGGGGCTTCAATCATGGTTAGGTGATAGGTATTGGGGGTTTAAGGTGATGTTGTTTGGGGTTAACAGGTGATTGAAATTGGGGTTGTTTTTTTAAATCATTGAATTAATTGTAAATTTTTACAAAAAGGTGATCTTTTTTGGGGTTTAAGGTGACATGTTTTGGTTACAGGCTTACATCGTTCGGTGATTGAAATTGGGGGTTGAATTTCAATTTTTTTGGTTGTTTTTTTTAAACAATTGATTTTACTGAAAAAATTATTTTTGGGTGACTGGTTTTGGTGATTCATCTAGGAGATGTTTGTCTCACATTGGTGATCTGTTTTGGGGGTTGCTGCATCTTGTCTTGTTTGCATTCTGTAGGTGAGTGATTTTGGGTGTTCACGATGACTTGTTTGGTGCTGTCAGTTGCCGAAAGGTGAGAGCTTTTGGGTGCTGATACTAGATAGCTGATTTTCTGGGGTTTTGTGTTTTCAGGGTGATTTCCGGCGTTATCGATCCTGTTCGTGACTTGGTGCTCATTCTGTTCATACAGGTGTCTTGGTGAGTGATTTTGGGGGTTTGTTGAGAGTTCTTGGTGAGAAAATTTGGGGGTGGTTCCTGCCTGGAGTCCTTTGTTTAGGAATGTAAGGTGATCTATTTTGGGGGTTTTTTTATGTATTTGATTTAATTAAATTTTATATTTAAAACTTAAAAATATTGGTGTCCTTGACACAAAGGTGATCTCCGATAAATAAGTTGTTGTCACCAAAACGCGATGCTACAGTACCGAGCATTAAATGTAGATTGGCGTATCGGAGGGCGGATGGGTAGAAAGAAAGGGGTTCCGGACAATCTGACCGAAGAGTTGCCTGGTATGGCTAGCCTGGACTCTCATCCTCATCACGAGGAAGTGGATTTTCGTAAGGCTGTTGAGGCGCTGGCGATCAAACCTCGGGCTGGCAAGCTGCTCTTGCTTACCCGCAAGTTCTACAACGTGCTGTTGGCCGAGGCTCAAACCCAAGGGGCTGATATCCAGATATACAGAGCACCCTTGTCCAGGGTGTGCAAGCTTACGGATTTTGACAGTAAGAACATGGACGTGGTCAAAGACCATTTCCGGCGTATGGCCAGCACCACAGTGGAGTGGAGCACGGGTGCAAAAGGCGCTCGTCGCTGGGGTACGACGCAGCTTGTTGGTATCGAAGTGATCGAGGAGGGTAACCGCTGTTGGGTTCAATGGGAGTTCCCCGCGATGATCAAGGACAAACTCCTTGCGCCCAACACTTACACACGCCTCTCCCTGAAAATGCAAAATGAGTACAGGACGAGTTCCGGACTTGCCTTGTATGAGATCTGCATGCGTTACGTAGACTCGCCAGGCAAGCTTACAATGCGTTTGCCTTGGGAAGAGTGGCGCCCGATACTGACAGGCGTTCCCGACAGTGAGCTCGAAGGCAATGCGTACAAGGAGTACAAGTACTTCAAGCGTGATGTCCTCAAGCCTGCCTATGAGGAAGTAAACTCAAAGGGACACCTTCAAGTTGGCTTGATTGAGCACAAGATTGGCCGTGCGGTGAAGGAGGTTCAGTTTTCTGTAGAAAGGGCCAGGGATTTTGCGGTGCTTGAGGATGCACGCCAAGTAGATGTCAGTCTGATTGTCCGGCTTCAGGAACTTGGGTTCACTCAAATTCAGGCAGAAAAAATCTACGAAGAAGCCGATGAGCAGAAAGTCAGGCGAACACTTGATTACGTAGAGGAGCGGATTCGTCAGTCCAAGCCGCCCATTGACAATCCCCTTGGTTATTTCAAGACTGCGCTCAAGAACAACTATGCAGATGCTGCCAGGGTGACCGATGCGCCAAAGGTGGTCAAGCCTGCCGCACGCACTCGAAAAGCGGCACCAACAGCCCCTCCACGGGACCAGAAGCCTGTTGCAGCTCCCAGGCACGAAGAACTCATCAAGCGGCTCGAGGAGGCCTGGTGGGTGGAGCAGCGCCACAAGGCGCTAAATAACTACGAATCCATGGGGGTGGAAGAACAGGCCACCCGGAGAGCTGCCTTTGAAGCGAGTGGCCAGCTCACCCCTCTTCTGACCAAACACTGGAAGAAGGATGGCCTGAAAAACAAGTTGTGTGCGGTTTCCTTCCAGAAATGGCTGGTTCGCGATTTGAAGACCCCTCCCGAACTTGAGCTCGTTCATTTTGGTCTCCAGGCGGGTTTGCTTGGAGCAACCCAGGCGGCAGAGTGAAGGTAACCGGCTGGGCTGGATATTCTTGTCATTTTTTTCGCACCTGTTGTGACCCATGTGAAGCTTTTAAGCCTGCATCAGGTCAGGACTTCGGGTCCTTCCTGGTGCTAACATCCTCACGTTGAATCATTTCCCTCCCAATACATCATGCAAGACCAGGCCTCATCATCCGTTTCGTCGCCGCCTTCTCCTCGGGCTGTCCTCAAGACCCTGTGCCAGGAGTATCCCGTTTTCAAGGCTTCCAAACCCCTTGCGATCGGGATCGACAAACAGCTTCAGGCCCAGCGTCCTGAGTTGAACAAGAAGGCGCTCAAGGTGGCGCTGCATCTCCATACCAAGTCCATCGCCTACCTCAAGCAACTTCAGTTGGTGGACAGTCGCTTCAATCTGGATGGCTCCCCGGCGGATCCTATCACTGAGGATCAACGACAGAGGGCAGCAGAAAGCCTCAAGGAACTCTTCCGCTCCAAGGCGGAGAAGCATCGGGCGGATAAGGCCGCTGAAGAGGCGGCCCGGGCTGAAGAAGAAAAGCAGCGCAAACTCAGGGAGCTTGCGGAAAAGTTTGGACGTAAGTGATCTGTTGTGGGGGCAGGCCTTCACGGGGCTCCAGTGCAGTTGTCTCTGCGGCTGACTGTAGCGTCTTTCTGCGATGGCAGTGGCAGTACTCCTCAAGGTTGCAGGCCGCACAAGACAGTCACACTTTCTCGGGGGCTGGCAACTGGAGATGGGGTTAGCGTGTTCGTTTCAGTGTTCCGGTGGACAGCACACGCCAGGTGGTGAAAGCGGCTACGCCGGGCGCAAGCCACAAGGAGAGCCAGACTCCTGCAAGCACCGCCAATGCCAGCGCGTTGAACCCTGAGCGGGTGATGGCATAAATGATCGCCAAGGAGAGGCCCGTGATGGAGAACGCAGATGCTGCGTAAACGATCGCCAGCTGGCGCACGAAGAGGCGCAGGAAAGGCCACAGGGGTACCGCCTCCAGCCGCATCCTTCCTTTGCGGAACGCGATTAGGCAGAGCGCCGTGCTCAGAACTGCGGAAGTGCCCATCAGCTGAAGCCAGAATGTCTGGCTCCCTTCTGCCCGGCCGCGGATGAACAGCATGAGGATGACGGAACAGGCGAGCATGCTCAGGGCGAACACGACGCGGAGGGTGTGAGTGGGGGCGTTCATGGCGTCTGCCCGGGAAGCAGAGCGGAGGGTCTGGGCAGGCGGACCCATTCCTGAATGCTCGGACGCAGCCATTGGGTGCGAGCGAAGGACACGAGTCGTTCGGGCACCTTGTCGCCGGCCAGGATCAGCCGGTTGAGCATCAGGGCCAGGTCGGTGTCTGCGATCGACCAGGCGCCAAAAAGGTGGTCCTGGCCGGCAGGCAACAGTGCCTCGGCGGCAGAAAACAGCTTTTGTATTGCTGCTTCCGCTGCAGGAGAGAGGGGCGGTGGCGAGGATTTGAAAAAAACACCTGCGGTAGAGCGCTCCTCGCGAATGGGGAGGAGGTCACTGCGCAACCAGGCCTGAACTTCCCGCGCTTGCGCCCGAGCCTGCCTGTCCACGGGATAAAGGCGGTGGCCGGGATACTGCTCGTCGATGTACTCACAGATGGCCGACGATTCCGACAGGTGAAAGCCATGATCGTCGATGCAGGGAATGCGCCGGGTGCGGGATAGTCTGGCATGCCCGGCCGCCAGATGTTCGCCGTTCTGCAGATTCACCGGTGTCATCTCAAAGGGAATGTTTTTTTCCCGTAATGCCACGAAGACAGACAATGCGTAGGGAGACAGGTAGTTGGCGTCAACAAACAGCTTCATGGTGAGGCGCTCCTGATCGGGCCGGGGTTGGCTTTCCTGAGAGCATCATGCATTGTGTGGCGGTGGGTATGCAATGGTCACCTGGGTCTCTACAGCGTCTCACATCTTGTTCACATGCTTGCCCAATCAGCAAGGGCATCAGCTTGGTATTGCGCCGATGAACCGCGTTGATCATGGCTCCCTCAGCGACGGGTCACCAGCCATTCCAGCAGGGGTTGCCATTGCCGCTGGTCGGCCTGGCTGGCACCCGACCTGCGGTCAAACAAGGTTTCTCCGTTTTCGATGGCCTGCACATAGCGCTGGGCGCTACGGATACAGGTCACCAGAGGCAGATCGAACTGTTCCAAAAATTCGATCATCTGCTGGGTTGCGCTCGTGCGCGGGTCCACCCGCATGCCAACGAGGGCGATCCTGACCCTGTCCTTGCGGACGCTCTTGATTTCAGCCAACTCCTCGAAGAAGTCCCGGCTGGCCATCAGATCGAACCGGGATGGAGCAACTGGCACGACAACCCGATCCACTTCCTTCAGCAATTGACGCAGGGGTCTGCCATGCAGACCGGCCGGTGTGTCCAGGATACCGATGTTGCACGTTTTGGGCGTTGGGCCGGGAACCCCGTCTTCGCTGCTCCAGCTGTGGATTTTTGGGAGACTGGCGGGACGGCGGGCCAGCCACAGGGCGCTGGATTGCTGGCGATCCAGGTCTCCGAGGCACACCATGTCGTCCTGCTGGGCAAACCAGCTGGCCAGGTGAGTGGCGAGGGTGGATTTGCCGCAGCCTCCCTTGGGGTTGGCAAGCAGGATGGTATGCACTTGAGCTCGACGCTGGGTATTAATGATATAAACAGTTTATACCGTTTTGTATCTTCAGGCAGCGGGGAGGGAGAAGTACGTGGGAAAGAAGGAAGCAGGCGGCAAGGCCGCACAGGGCAAGGCTCCCCTGATTCGGGACAGTTTCACCTTTCCCGAAGAGGACTACGCCCTCATCGCTCAGTTGCGGGCCCGACTTCTAGACGCTGGGCGAGATGTGAAGAAGAGTGAGATCCTGCGTGGTGGCCTGGCGGTGCTGGCAGCCTTGCCTGTGGAGGATCTGTTGAATGCCCTGGATGGCGTTCGGCGCATCAAGACTGGCAGACCTCACAAGTCCGGGACACCATGACGGGCTACTCCAGGTTCTCAGTTTTTGCTGACGGCCACGATGTCACCGGAAGGAACCGATGCATTTTCAAGGCGTGCATAACTGTCTCCTTCGCAGGTGGTATGAGTCTTGATCTGCCCGTTCTTCAGCCGTCCAATGCCCCGGACCTGGCCATTCTTGCCGGTCAGGCTGTACACCACATAGCTGCTGCGTGACGCGTCGAAGCGCATGTAGATGCCGCTACCAGTCACCGATAAAAGCCTTCCCTTCACCACGCGGCCTGGATTCCGGCGGGATGCGGGTACTGCGACTTCGAGCTGATCACCTTCTGCAATGCGCAGCTGGATGTAGCCCTTTTTGCCCGAGAAGTTTGCCGATGCGCAGACCGAGGCAAGCCGACCCTTTCCGGCACAGGAAAAGTAGGTGGTCTCATGATCGTCGCAGAGGGTTTCGACCCCTTCCTCCGCAGCCAGGACAAGCATTGGATTGAGCGCGAGGAGTCCGCCAAGGGTGATATGCCGGACGAGGCTGGAGAAGACTGTGCGGGACTGTGGATGACTGGACATGGCTGGCAGGTAAAGGGACGAGTGTGAAAGCATGCCTCGCTCAGGGTACACCTGCAACCCGATGTGTTCAGGCTGAAGTGCTACCGGCGCGTGGCCTTCGCTCGCCTGCTTACCTTGCACATTCGGCCTGGGGCTGGGGTGCAAGGTAGGGCAGCAGCGTTGGCCCCATGGCTTTCAGGATCTGCACAGGGAGGGCGGAGGTGAAGTAATAGCTGCCGGCTTCCGGCCCGATGACGTAGGCCGTCAGGGTGCCGAAATGCCGCGGGCCGAGATAGAACACGAAGGTGGCCGTGCGGTTCTGCGCCACACCCCGGGTCTTGCCGCGCCCGATCACGATGCGGTTGTCACCCGTGCCAGTCTTGCCGCCCACTGACAGGGGGGCACCGTCGGGGAGCTTGAAGGCACCGGACAAGCGCCGGGCCGTTCCTCCTTCGACGACTTCCGACAAGGCGTTGCGCAGGGCGGCGGCAACCTCCGGTGCCATCACCCGTTCGCCTTCACCGGTGACATGGGCGAAGCGTGTCTCGTAGGGCGTGCCCACACCGAAATCCAGCCGGTCGATGCGTAGTGTGGGCTGGCGCATTCCGTCATTCACGATGATGCCCATCAACTCGGCCAAGGCGGCCGGCCGGTCCCCGGAACTGCCGAGGGCCGTGGCCAGGGAAGGTACGAGATGGCCGAAGGGATAGCCCAGCCGTGCCCACCGTCGGTGGATCTCCACGAAGGCTTCGATCTCTAGCATGGTGTAGATGCGCGAGTCCTTGGCGCTTTTGTGGCGGGTGCGGAAGAGCCAGCGGTACACCTGCTGGCGCTCTTCCTGACTGGCTTGCACCACTTCGCTCCAGGGGGCGTCGGGCTTGCGGCTCAGGTGCCCGACCAGCCATAACTCGAGAGGGTGAATCCGGGCCACATAGCCTCGGTCTGGCAGGTCGTAGGCTTCCGGGGCATTGCGCAGATAGAGTTTGTTGACTGCTTCGCTGGACAGGGAGGCGTCTTTCAGACGCTCTCTCAGGAAGCTGCCCAGCGCCTCGGGCGATGCCGTGGGAGACAGGTAGCGGAACACGGCAGTCAGCCGGTCGGCGCTGGGGCGCAGGTCATCCAGAAAATCTTCGCGGATCACCTCGGGCGTCTTGCCCTGGTATTTATGCCAGAAGCGCCGCAGGAAGGCCTGACCTTCCCGGTCGGCAAAGCGGGAGAGGTATTCCTGACGCAAGGGATCGCTTTCATCCTCGAGCAGGCGTGCGGTCTTGCTGGGGCCCTGATAGAGAGTGTGACGCAGGATGTCGCGCATCAGGCGCACGAAGGGCAGGTTGATCGAACCCTGCAGGGCTTCCCGCAGGGTAGGCTGGCGGCCATTGTCCTCGGCGCGGAAGTTGTTGAAGGTGTGCAGGCCGCCGCCGGTGAAAAAGCTCTCTCCGGGGCTGGCCGAGTAGCGTCGTTCGAGGGCCGCCTGCAGCATTGCTGTCAGGCTGCGGTCCGTGGCCTGAGTCAGGTGCTCAAGGGCCCACTGGGTGAGCCGGTCCTTGGGCTCGGCCTTCCGCTTGCGCAGTTCCGCCGGGCTGAGGCTGCCGTACTCCTGATGCAGTTCGGCGATGATTTCCAGATAGGTGGCCAGTACGCGCAGCTTGGCGGTCGAGCCCAGCTCCAGTTTGCTGCCTTCATTGATGTCCAGGGGCTGATCAGTGGTGTCCGTCTGCACGCGCACCCGGTTGCCGTCCGGAGTGTGCTCCACGAGATTGAAGCTGTAGTGAATGGCTTCGAGTTTTCCCGGTGTAAGCATCTGCCGGCCGATGAGGCCCTGTCGGGCGGCAAATTCGGCATCATGCAACTGGCTCAGGAAGTCGCTGACCTTGCGCTGCAACTCGCCGTTGAGGGGCGTCGTGACGGCCAGGTCGAAGCGGTCCAGCTCATAAAGGGAGGCGCTCAGGGTGCTTGCCAGTCGATTGCGCACGGTGGTCGCGCCCTTGCCCGACTCGGCGGGATGAACGGGTGGATCCGCGGCGAAGTCCCGGAATTTCAGGGGCTCGGCCAGGGCTGCGTCCCGGAGTGCCGGACCGATCAGGCCGTTCTCGGCCAGGAGGCGCAGATAGCTGGCCGAGAGGATGGCGAGGCGTTCACGCCCCTTGCCTGGCAGATAGAAGCTGGGCCGGCGATGGGCGATCATCAGAGCTACGACCTGATGCAGCGCACGACCCTGGGCGGCCAGCACCTCTCCCTGGCCTTCGGGGCTGGTCAGCAGGACATTGACCCGGTCGAAGTCGGCACCGAACCACACCCACAGGCCATCCCCCAGTCCATTGACTTCCCCATGTCCTGCCGCTGCGGCCAGCGGTACGGTATTCAGGTAGTCGAGAATCAGACGACGCCGTGCGGGCAGGGTCTGCTCTCCGTCCAGATACGCGCGCACGCTGCCCGACATCATCTGACGGAGTTTTTCACCGGCACTGGCCGTGACGCCGTCGGGGGAGTGGCGGAATTTCTCCAGTTGGGTGGCCAGGGTGCTGCCGCCGGGTGCGTCCACGTCGGAGCCCACGACGCGCCCGAGGCGTCCCAGCACGGCACGGGCAAAGCGTACCCAGTCCACGGCCGGGTTCATGGTCGGTCGTGCTTCGTCCAGCAGGCCCCGGTTCTCGATGAACATCAGCGCTTCGGCAACCCGGGGCGGAATGGCGGCGAAGTCGGCGTAATGGCGGAAGGGGTAGCGGAACTGGTAGAGGGTGTCTCCGCGACAGTCGCTTACGTCGAGCCCAGTCCGGGTTTTTTCCTGGTAGGGCGCAAAATAGCCGCGCTCCGTGTAGTCCATCAGGGCATCGGAAAACCGCGCCTGGCGAGTGAGACGGAAGCCCTGGGCATCCATGCGTTCCAGGATGCCGGGCAGGCGGGTATAGCCGAGGCGTTCGTCAAAAGGCCCGTGGCTGGGGTAGCGCAGGGGCCCGCCGGGACCTTCCACGACTGTATAGGTGAGCTGGGTGGCGTAGCGGGATAACTCCCGGGCCTGCAGGGCCGAGGTCTCGATCTCATCGGCGATGAACATGCCTCCCGCGGTCAGGGCAATGCCCAGCAGGCCTCCGAGAAGCCAGCGCAGGCGCCGGGGAGTCCGGTGCGATGGAGGCACGGGCTCGGGGGAGGGGGCTTCGGGGGAGGCCGGCAGCGGGGCGTCGGAAGGCGGCGGGGGGGGCAGGAGCGAAGCGTCTTGAGGCACGATGCGGCGTTGGATGGGCGTTGTACGAATTATCGCCCATAGTGCATGAACTCTTTGCGATATGGGGGATGTTGGCAGCCATCCGCAAGGTGCCCTTGCGCCATGGCACGGGATGCCGCGACAGCATGGGCTTCCGAAGCTTAGAATTTGTATTCACGAATCTATTCAGATCATGTCACTACATGCTGATGCCGTGCGTCTTCATCTTTCTAAAGGTCCACTGTCCGCAAGGCAACTCTTTGACAAATGGGGGTTAGTCAGCCCACCAGGTCACGCGCCCTTCGGGATATCTGGGACGGGCGTTCGCTGCCCGTTACGGCCCCGGGCTTGGATTGCCGGCGAGCCTGTCCGACTGGACAGTTCATTACGCACAACTGGCCATGGATGCGGCGCGAGGGGACATGCCTGGTTCGTCTGTGGGGGGAGAGCAACCGAAGTTCACGATCTTCGCGGACATACCGCTGGGGCCGCGTCACATGATCGTCAAATTCACAGAGCCCGTGGACGAACCTGTAACCCAGCGCAAAGATCGACAGGCTTGGATGACGCGGTGTCTCCGGTTGCTCCCGCATAGGGTTGCAACCCAAGGATTTAGTTGTTTTTGTTGAATTTGACAAAAATCACAAATAAATGTGATTTAGATGATTAAAATGGTTTCAGAGGCTTCGCCGTCACGGTTCGAAGCAGATTCCATTGGTCTGAATGAGCGTGCTTTCCCCATGAAACGTACTTCCATCGCTACCAGGATCGTCTCCGGGTTTGGGCTCATCGCCGCAATCTTCATGGTGGTCGCCATGATCGTGGTCTTCCAGTCCAGGCATATGGCGGCGGTCACGCAGAAGATCGAGGTCAGCTTCACGCCCCGGGTGGACGCCATCGTGGACCTCAACGATGCCATCCAGCGGATCCGGATTCACGTCCGGAGCGCCATCATCGAAACCGAGCCCGCTGCGCTGGCTGCCGTTGCCCGACATATCGACGAGAGCATCAGCGCTGCCGACGGGGCGCTCCAGCGCATCGAGGCCCTGGAGCAGACAACTGTACTGGGACAGGATGTGGTCCCCGAGTCCCGGAGCATCCGGGAGCAGCTCCAGCGTTTCGAGGGGGTGTCCCGCGATGTCACGCGCCTGGCGACCCAGGGGTCCCACGACGAGGCCAACCGCCTGTTCCATGAGATCCATGGGCCCTCGGCCTCCACGCTGAACGAAGCTACCCGGGCGTACATTGCCCAGGTGCGTGCTGCCAACCAGGCCGCCCTGGAGGCCCTCCAGACCAGTGCCGGCCAGATGAGCCGGGCGGTGATCGGCGGTGCCACCCTGTTTGTGCTGTGTGCGTCGGTGATCGGATTCGTCATCACCCGCAGCATCCGCAGGAAGCTGGCCGACACCCTGGCCGCGGTACAGCGGATTGCCAGTGGTGACCTGAGCACCGACCTTCATCCCTAGGGGGGGGACGAGATGGCGGCCCTGCAGCATGAGGTGCAGAGCATGCAGGCCTCCCTGCGGGACATGGTCCAGACCATCCGTCACGCCAACGTCCGCCTGCACGACGCCACCCTCCACATGTCCCACGCAACCGATCAGGTCCGTCACGGATCGGAGTCCCAGGCTCGCCTTGCCGCCTCCATGGCCCAGTCGCTGGAAGCCTTGTCCGCTTCGATTGCCCATGTGAGCCGGCTGGGCACCGAAGCCAGCGAGACATCCTCGGTGGCCCGGGAGCATGCCTCCGTCGGCGCCCAGGGGATCGGCGCCATGGTGGAGCAGATTGTGGCGATCAGCGAGCGGATCGGGCAGAGCGCCCTGCACGCGGATCAGCTCGGGGAGGCGACGCTGCAGATCTCGGCGATCGTCAAGGTCATCCGTACCGTGGCTGAACAGACCAACCTCCTGTCCCTTAATGCAGCCATCGAGTCGGCCCGTGCGGGTGAAATGGGGCGCGGGTTTGCAGTCGTGGCTGACGAAGTGCGCAAGCTGGCCGAACAATCGGCCCATTCCGCCGTGGAGATCGCCAGCATGACGGATGCCATCCAGAGTGGTGCCCGGGAGGTTTCCGGGAAGATCCAGGCCACGGTCGTGGAGATGGAAACGGGGCTGACGGGCGCGCGCAAGGCAGGGCAGGAGATCGGTGAGATTGTGGCCAATGCCCAGACGGTCCTGAGCGTGATTACCGAGGTCTCCTCGGGTCTCAGCGAGCAGGCTACTTCCAGTCAGAAAATCGCGGGGCAGATCGAGGAGATTGTCCAGATGGTCGAAGAGCATGCGGAAGCTGCCGCCGAGGTGGCGACGGCGGCTGAAGACCTGACCAGCCTCTCTGCGGCATTGTCCACCTCGGTGGGGCGCTTCCGTCTCGCCGCTTGAAGCCGTGTCGGAGGCCTTCGGCCAGCCGATGAAATTTCAGCCCATGTTGATTGGCTTGAGGAGGCACTCCTTCGCGAGGATGTCCGGAACCCCATCACGACAGGCACGCCCGTCGTGAGGCGATTCCGCTGGGTCAGGCGATCAGGGCGTTGATGGTGGCGTCCGCGTCGGCAAAGGCCTTCTCGGCACTCTCTGCTCCCATGGCCAGACCTTCAGCGTAGATGAATTCCACGTCCGTCATACCCAGGAAGCCCAGGACGGTCTTCAGGTAGGGAACCTGGGAGTCGGTCGGGGTGTCCCGATACTTGCCGCCCCGGGCCAGGGCCACATACACCTTTTTGCCCTTGATCAGGCCTTCCGGGCCTGCCTCCGTGTACCGGAAGGTGATGCCGGCCTTGGCGATGGCATCAATGAAGGCTTTCAGCTGGACCGAATTGCCGAAGTTGTACATGGGTACCCCCAGCACGATCACGTCGGCAGCCTGGACCTGGGCGATCAGTGCCTCGTCCAGGGCCACGCGGGCCGCCTGCTCGGGACTGCGTTGTTCGGCAGGGGTGAACAGCGCACCCAGGGCCGCTTCATCCAGGACGGGATGGGGGTGGGACGCCAGGTCGCGGAGTGCGAGGGTGGCGTCCGGGTTGCGCTCCATCAAGCGGGCGGTGACGGTATCGGCCAGGCGGGTCGAGCTGGCACCGGCGGAACGGCCGCTGGTATTGATCTGCAGGATTTTCATGGTTGTCCTCGGAGTTTGAAGGGGAAGATCAGAATTCGGGTAATTCGTTGGGACGCAGATCGAAGAGCAGTACTTCGGCCTGCTGACCCCGGCAAAAGGTGATTTCGTCCACCTGGCGCAGGCGGGCCCCGTCGCCGGCCGAGAGGGGCTGTCCGTTGACCGTCAGCGTGCCCCTGGCCAGGTGCACGTAGGCGTGGCGGTTCGGGGGCAGGGTGATGGTCTGGGCCTCAGCGCCGTCGAAGAGCCCCGCATGGACACGGACATCCTGATAAACGGAGAGGGAGCCCTCGGCACCGTCCGGGGAGATGATCAGGCGCAGGCGACCGCGTTTTTCTCCGGCACTGAAGTGCTGCTGCTGATAACGGGGGGTGACCCCGTAACGGTTGGGCATGATCCAGATCTGCAGGAAGTGGACCTGTTCGTCCCGGGATGCGTTGTATTCGCTGTGGCGGATGCCGGTGCCTGCGCTCATCATCTGCACGTCGCCCGGGCGGATTACCGAGCCGCTACCCATGGAGTCCTTGTGTTCCAGTGCTCCGTCGAGCACGTAGGAAAAGATCTCCATGTCCTGATGGGGATGGCTACCGAAACCCTGACCGGCAGCCACCAGGTCGTCGTTGATCACCAGCAGGTCGGAGAAGCCGATCTGCCTGGGGTCGTGGTAATGACCGAACGAAAAGGTGTGCTGCGAATAGAGCCAGCCGAAATTGGCGATGCCACGGGCTGCGGCGGGCCTCAGTTCCATCATGGGGACCTCCTTGGCTCAGCTCTTGATGGCTTCAAGGGCGACGCTGATGGTCACCCCGTCGCCCACGTGGGGAGCGTACTTGCCAGCGTTGAACTCACTGCGCTTGATCACGACCGTGGCGTCGGCACCGATGGCGTCCTTCTTGAGCATCGGGTGAGGCATGGCCACGTAGTTCTGGATCTTGAAGGTCACCGGCTTGGTCACGCCCTTGATGGTCAGCTCGCCAGTCACGGAAACCGGCTTCTCCCCCTTGAAGGTAACCTTGCTGGATTTGAAGGTGGCGGTGGGGTATTTGGCCGTATCCAGAAAATCTTCGCCCTGGATGTGATCGTTGAAGGTATCAAAACCGGTATCGACAGACCTGGTATCGATCACGATGTCCACCGTACCCGTCCGGGCGGCCTTGTCGAGGGTCACGGTCCCACTGGTCTTGTTGAAGCGTGACAGCTGGGTGGACATGCCGAAGTGGCTGTAGGAGAAGCGGGCGAAGCTGTGGCTGGCATCCACCGTGAAGGTGTCAGGCGCGGCGAAGGCCGGAGCGACTGCTGCAGCGGAGAGAACAATGGAGGCGGCGAAGTGGTTCAGCTTGATCATGGTGAGCTCCTTTGGGGGTTGGACGGGCAGTCATTGCCTGCCGGGCATTGGGTATGGCTGTACTGTAATCCCGTCTCCGTGTTCGAAATAGATGACAATAAGGAACTCTTGGTTGCGTTCAGTGCAACAATGCAGCTTCCGGGCAGTATGCTGACGTTTTTCCCCGTGATGGTGCTGGGGCGCTTCACTGCCGCGGCGGCACTGCTGCTGGGGAACCCGCTCCGCCGCTACCCGGCAGATTTGCTGTTTTTATGGATGGATGCACAAAAGAGGGAAAACCACCTGGCGTATTTTCACTCTTTTGGAGATATGATCATTTCCCTTGCTGCAAGCAGGGATATAACCCTGCCCTGGCGCCTTTTGTTTGTTGCGCTGACAGCCCTTTTGACGAGCTTGATAAGCCGCGGGAAAGCTTGATGTTCTCCTCAAGATATAAAAAAAGAATCACCGAGCTCGAAGTGCAGCTTGCCGGACAGAAGGCGGTCCGTGAGGCCGTGGAGCGTTCCACCGCCGTGGTGGAGCTGGGCATCGATGGCACGGTGCTCGATGCCAATGAAGCCTCCTGCGCCACGATGGGGTACGCCCGGGAGGCCCTGGTGGGCCAGAAACATGCGCTCCTCTGCGATCCCGCGTATGTGAATTCCGCTGCTTATCAGACGTTCTGGGGCGACCTGCGTGCCGGCCGGTTCTTTCAGGGACGCTTCCGGCGCCGGCATCATTCGGGGCGCGTGGTGTGGCTGGAGGCCACCTACAACCCGGTTCTGGATGCCGCGTCCGGAGCCGTTGCCCGGGTCTTCAAGTTTGCGACCGACATCACCGACCAGGTGGAGGAGGCCGCGAGGATGAGTGCCTTGGTGGCGGCCATCGAACGCTCCATGGCCGTCATCGAGTTTGCGCCGGATGGCACGATCCTGCGTGCCAATGACAACTTTCTCGCGACGATGGGTTATCGGCAGGAGGAGATCCTGGGGCGTCATCACCGGATGTTCTGTCTCCCGGAGCTGATTGGCAGCCCCGATTACGAAGCCTTCTGGAACGACCTGCGCGCAGGGCGGTTCTTCAAGGGACAGTTCTGCCGCCTGAACAGGCGCGGTGGTCAGGTGTGGCTGGAGGCGGCCTACAACCCCGTTCTGGACCCCGAAGGGAAGGTTGCCCGGATCGTCAAGACGGCCTCCGACGTGACCGACCAGGTCCTCCGCCAGCAGGCCGAACGGGACAGCGCCAGCATGGCATCGGCCGCCGCCGTGGAGACCGAGCGGATCTCCGCCGAAGGTGAGGCGATCATTCTTGAAACAGTGGCAAAGATCCAGGTGATCGCCAGGGCGGTGGATGATGCGGCCCTGCAGGTCACCCGCTTGGGCGAGCGCAACGCCGAGATTTCCTCCATCACCAACACCATCAAGGAAATAGCCGACCAGACCAACCTGCTGGCCCTGAATGCGGCCATCGAGGCGGCCCGGGCCGGCGAGTCCGGTCGTGGCTTTGCAGTGGTTGCCGACGAAGTACGCAAGCTGGCGGAGCGTACGGCCCAGTCCACCGCAGAAATTACCCGGATGGTCTCTGCCATCGAGGCGGAAAGCCGGGCGGTCACGGCGAACATGAATGCCAGCCTGGTGCAGGTGTCGGAAGGCGTGGCCCTGGCTCACTCGGCTGGAGATGCGATCAAACTGATCCGTGAGGATGCCCATCGGGTTGTGGCCATGGTCAAGCAGATGTCCGATGCGGTGGACATGAAAATCAGCTAAGGCGCCTCTTGCCATCCACCCCATGGATGCAGGCCTGCCCCGCCGGGGGCATCGGGCGGGCCCAGTGCCAATCAGTGGCCAGCACCACCTGGGGCTGGATCGATCCGGAAGCGGGCCACGATGGTGGTCAGTTCCCGGGAGATTTCCCGGATCCGGTCGGCCGCCACATTGGTGTGGCGAGCAGCCGTGTGGGCCTGATTCAGCAGGATGTCGATGGTGCCCACCTGTTCGACGATCTCGCTGCTGGAGCCCTGGCCGATCTGGACCAGGCGGGTGATCTCTCCCACCACCTGGATCACCTTCAGCGCCGACTGTTCGATGCTCTCGATGGCTTCGCCGGTGGAGCGGGCCAGGGTCGCGCTCTGTTCCATTTCCGTGCTGACCCGCTTCATCAGGTCGGTGGATTCCCTGGAGGCGCCGTGGATGCTGCCGATACGCTGGTTGATCAACTCGGTGGCCGCCGCAGAACGTTCTGCCAGCTTGCGCACTTCATCGGCCACTACGGCGAAGCCACGACCGGACTCGCCGGCCCGGGCTGCCTCGATGGCCGCGTTCAAGGCCAGCAGATTGGTCTGATCGGCGATCTGTCGAATCTCCGACACAACGCTTTCGATTTCGCCCACCTCTCGGGCCAGGGTGAAGACTTGTCCGGAGGCGCTCTCGATATGCCTGGCGAGAGATCCGACCCGGCTGGCGGTTTCGCGGATCACCGCGCTGCGTGAGGTGGCGGTCTGGCTCGATTCCTCGGTGATCCGCCCGGCCTGACGGGTTTCCCGGTCGATTTCCAGGATGTGTTCCTGGATCGACTGGACCGCCTGCTGGATGCGCTTGGAGGAGTCGCTGCCCTCTGAGGCGATGTGTGCAACGATCTGAGCCGACTGGTGCATCTCGGCGGTCGCGTTCTCGTTGCTGCGGATGATCTGGACCATGCTGCCGAGGCTCCCCTGGAGGGTGTCGATCAGGGAGTTGAAAGCCCGCACGGACTGGCCGATCTCATCATCCCGGGTGATCGGGACCCGCTGGGTGAAGTCCAGGGACGTGGCAATGGCGGCCATGGTGCCCTCCATCGAGCGGAGGGGGGTGACGATGTTGTGGTGGAGCCGGAAGACGAGTCCAGTCAGCACCAGCAGGGTCAGGCCTCCTGCACAGCCCAGGACCCAGATGGTTTCGGTGAGCCCCGCCTGGACCGCGTTCACCGAGCCATCCTTGTGCCGGCGTTTCTCGATCCGCAGGGTTTCGAGGATCTGTTGCAGTTCCTGCTGATATTCCGTCACGTTGGCATAGAGGCTGGCTTCGGCAAGGACCCGCTGGCCGTCCCGGGCGTGACGGACGGTTTCTGCGGTCGCCCCTTGATAGCCCTTGAGGCTCTCGGTTGCCTGATCAAGCAGGCCGATTTCTGCTGTCGAGCTTGAAAGACTGCGGAGGGACTGAAGGGTTTCCCCCAGCTGGTCCTGCTGGGCCTGCAGCTTTTGCTCGGCCTTGGCGGCGATTTCCGGAGTGGGGGCAAAAACCAGTTCGATCAGATCAAGCTCGACCTGCTTGAGGTTGGAACCCAGGTCGGATGCCAGCAGGGCTCCGGGAATGGCGTCATCCGTGAGGTTCTGGATCAATTGTGTGTTGTGGCGGAAATGGCTGCCGCCCATGATGCCGATGGAGATCAGCAGGGTGGCCGTGATGGCAATGAGAAGGATGAGGTTGCGTCTGATGCTCATGAAGAGGCTTCCACAGTCGGTTGCTAGGGTGGTCGGCGGGCGCAGGTCACCCGCTGCAGGAACCCGTTTATAGGCGTTGCTGCGCCCAAGCGGAAATGAAGTTTTTGTTAAGATGGCAGCTAGATGAATGCGGATTGACTGAAGATCGATGCTACTGGACCCAGCAAGGCTGTCCTCAAGCTGTAACGCCGCTCAGGCAGGCTTGCCGTGGATTGTTTACTTTCATGTGCCAGCCGGCGGCCTCCACGGACACTTGTGCCATCCCCCTCCAGCGCCCGGATAGTTGCCGCGGCCGGATGCGTCACGAAACTGTCTGATGGTGGTCACGAAGATTTAATGCTACGCCGATAGCATTGGAAGATTATTGACCTGGTTCCCCCGTGGAGTGCGTCCGACAAGGCTTGAGATGGCGACTATCAAGAATGTATTGGTGCTGTGCAGGGAAAACGCCTGCCGTTCCCAGATGGCGGAAGCGATCCTCAATCATGATCTGGGGGATCAGGTGAGGGCGGTTTCGGCCGGGCTTCAGCCCCAATCGCGGATTTCCCAGGGTGCCCTCGATGCCCTGGCCGATGCGGGCCTGCCCACCATCGGCCTGAGCCCGAAGGCCCTCGAGCAGTTCCGGGGCCAGTCCTTCGATCTGGTGGTGACCGTCTGTGACATCGCCAAGGAACTCTGTCCCGTCTTCCCCCGCCCGACGCCGCGGATGCACATTCCCTACCCGGATCCCCGGGGAGAGCCTCTCGCAGGGTTTATCCGGGTCCGGGATGAGATCCGTGAAAGCCTCATCCCGATCGTCCGTACTGCCCTGGAGTTGTGACGGACGTCAGGGAATTGACATGAATTGATGCTCCCAGCCGCGGGGCGCCAGTGTGAAGGCCTGCACCACCATTGAGCCATTCCCGGACCCGTCGGGCTGCCGGCTTTACCTCTCGCAGGCCATGTGCAGCAGCCCCTGCTTGATGGCGATCTGGGTGGGGCGGTTGAAGCTTCTGGGCAGCCGGTTGCGCCGGAACCAGCGGAAGTGGGAGTGTTCCTGGTTGAGCCGGGGGGCGACCTCCCGTTCCACCTGGAGCAGGTAATAATGAAGCTGCCGCTGGCTGCCGGTCTTGCTCCCCGCCACCCGGTACAGCTTGATCAGCTGCTTCTGTTTGATCCGGATGCCCGCTTCCTCGGCCAGTTCCCGCACCAAGGCGTCCCGGGGCTCCTCACCCTCGTCGAGACGTCCCCCGAAAAAATTCCATGCGCCCGCCTTGTTCATCATGGGTGAGCGCTTGCCGAGCAGGAACTTGCCCGTTTCGGCGCAGTGGATGATTGCCCAGGCGCCCGCATCGGGAAGCCGTTTCTTCGCGCTGTCCTTGGCCATGAATGTCTTGATTTCAGACTGAATGAGAATAAAAAGCCCTGTGCCCCCTCCCCGGGGGTCAGCTGATCGATATTACGTAATCCCCTGCTCCGGCGTTGTGACAATTGTGTGAAAGCTGTTGGGTGGGGATGGCCCCGTACCGTGCGGCATCCATTACAATGGACTGAATCATTTATCCGCCTTCTGGCGTGGCACCACCCGGTGTGACTCCGTTCTGTCACACGGCTGGCGTAGCCTGAAGGATCGACGTCTGCGCGGAATTTCAGAGCATCACGAGACGTGCGCCGGACGCCTGATGAACTCCGTTTACTGGGAGAACGAGCATGAACAAGGCCTATACGCCTGCTCCAGACCGGCAGAGTCGCCGCCGGATTCACCGCCAGGGTCCTGATGTCGGCCGTGTCTATCGCAGCGTTCGCGACATGCAGCACGATCTGTCCACAACCCTTGACCCCCTGGGCATGATGGCACCCATCGTCCACGCCCAGATGGCCTGGCTGATGCATCCCCAGGAGCTGGCCGAGCGGAAGTCGGTACTCTATTCGGATCTGTTCCAGCTGCATTGGCACACCCTCAACCGGATGGCCGGTCTGGAGCATGATGAACCGATCAAGCCCAATCCGGATGACACCCGTTTCGCCGACCCGGTGTGGTCCGAGTCGCCGACCTGGGATATGGTCAAGGACTGGTACCTGACCTTTACTCACCGGGCCCAGGACATGTTGTACGACACTCCGGCCCTGTCGTCCCGGGAACGTCGTCGGGCGGCCTTCTGGTGGCGCAAGTGGCTCAATGCGGTGGCCCCCACCAACTTTCTCCTGACCAACCCGGTAGCCCAGCGCAAGGCCTTTGAAACCCGGGGTCAAAGCCTCCTGGATGGCTGGCAGAATTTCCTGGCGGATCTGCAGCATGGCAATGTCCGGATGACCACCCCCGACGATTTTCAGGTGGGCGTCAATCTGGCCACCACGGCCGGATCAGTGGTGTTCCGCAACCGTCTGGTCGAGCTCATCCACTATGCACCCACCCAGCCCAAGGTGCACGCTGAGCCGGTGGTCATCATCACCCCCTGGATCAACAAGTTCTACGTGCTCGACCTCAACCCCAAGAAGAGCATGGTCAAGTACCTGCTGGACCAGGGGCTGGATGTCTTCATCACCAGCTGGAAGAACCCTGATGCCTCCATGGCCGACGTGGGTTTCGATGCCTACATGCTGGAAGGGGTGGATACGGCGGTCCGGGTGGCCCGCGAGATCTCCGGAGTGAAGCAGGTGCATGCGGCGGGCTACTGTATTGGCGGTACTGCGCTCAGCATGTACATGGCCTGGGCCAACCGCCACTACGGCAAGGACGCCATACCAGTGGCTGATCTGACGCTGTTCACAACCCTGGTGGATTTCCACAAGCCGGGCGATATCGAGGTCTTCATCGACGAGGGCAGTGTCAAGCACCTGTGCGATCAGATGTCCCGCAAGGGCTACCTGGACGGCAAGGACATGGCAATGGCATTCCGGCTGCTGCGTTCCAACAGCCTGATCTGGCATTACGTCGTCCACGGCTGGCTGTATGGCGAAACGCCCACGCCTTTCGATGTTCTGTACTGGAACATGGATTCCACCCGGATGCCCTACACCATGCACGCCTGGTACCTCAACGAGCTGTACCTGCATAACCGGCTGATCCAGCCCGGTGCGTTGACGATCGCCGGGGAGAGCATCGACTTGCGGGAAATCAGCCAGCCGGTCTATGCGGTGGCCGCGGTGGATGACCACATTGCCCCCTGGGCCCAGACTTTCCGGATTCTCAATTTCGTGACTGGCGAGAAGCGCTATGTGCTGTCGAGCTCCGGTCATATCCTCGGCATCGTCAACCCGCCGGTCAACCCGCCCAAGCGCAGCTACCGTGTCGGCAGTGCCGAACCCAGTGACACTCCCGAACTCTGGCTGGAGCGCCATGGGGAACAGGCGGGCAGCTGGTGGGAAGACTGGATGGCCTGGCTCAAACCCCGGGCCGGGAAACTGGTGGATGCCCGTCCCGTCGCGACTGCGGATTACCCGGCCCTGGCTGCTGCTCCAGGCGAGTACGTGCGCGAGGCCTGATCCTGCAGGGTGGCTTGAAATGCCTGGGGAGCGCCGTTGAAAGGCGGAGCTCCCCAGGCATTTCATCGTTCACACCGGATCAGGCGGGCTGCCTTTTTGCCCATGGGGAGCCCTGATTGATCCGGTTCTGCAGGAGGGCCTGGCGGGCAGTGTCATGGGACAAGGGAGTCAAAAACCGCCAGAATGGCCCTCCCGATCACCGCGCCCTTGAGGAATACCCGAAATCATGACGGACAGCAGCCTGGACAAGGGCATCCTGACGGTGGGGGAATTGCTGCTCGACCGGAGCCTGGCAATTCCCGTGTATCAACGCCCCTACAAATGGACGACCGCGCATGTGCACCAACTGCTGGGAGATCTCCTGACCCATCGTCACAAGGAGGCCTACCGCCTGGGCACCCTCGTGTTCCACCGGGAGACCGAAGACGGACGGCGCTACATCGTGGATGGCCAGCAGCGTACGGTCACCCTGATGCTCATCGTCCAGGCCCTGATCCAGGAGCACCTGGAGGGGCACCGGCTCGAGCGCAATGACCTGAAGGTCAGGCTGGCGGAGCTGAAAACGGCTCTGGCGGCTTTCGATCATGATTTCGACAACCCGCTTTCCCAGCGCAACATCCGCAACAACTATCTGGACATCGCCCGTTTTGTCGCTCGTCCGGAGTGCGATGAGGATCTGGTCGCCTTCCTGCTGGAGCGCTGCCAGCTGGTGACCTTCACCCTGGGTGACATCTCCGAGGCTTTCCAGTTCTTCGACTCCCAGAATGCCCGGGGGCGTGACCTGGATCCCCATGATCTCCTCAAGGCCTTCCACCTGCGGGCCTTCAGCCTCCAGGATGAGCCTCTCAAGGCGCGCACTGTCTCCGGCTGGGAGAACACCGACAGCGGGGAGCTGGTGACCCTGTTTGCTCAGTACCTTTACCGCATCCGCCAGTGGGTCAAGGGCCGTTCTGCCCGCTACTTCAGCAAGGAGGACTGTGCCCTATTCAAGGGGATCAATATGGATGAGGTGGCCCATTACCCCTATGTGGAGGGCCTGCGCATCACCCACCATTTTGTGGACAACTACAACCGGCACTATGCCCGCAATATCGACGGGCAGCGGATGGCCTTTCCCTTCAGCCTTGATCAGATCATCCTCAATGGCCGCCGCTTCTTCGAGATGATCGCTCACTACCAGCTGACGGGCTTTCACAAAGGTGGCCTGACCCTCAAGGCGGAGAGCCTGGGGGGCTGCAGGCTCTCGGAGACGGCGGCTTGCATCACCGAGGTCCTGAACACCTATGAGGGTCGTCAGCGGACCGGTGATCGCTATGTGCGCATGATGTTTGATTGCCTGCTGGTGTATTACCTGGATAAGTTCGGGACAGCAGAACTGTCCCGGGCCATCGAGAAAATCTTCATCTGGGCCTACACCCTGCGCCTGCGCCTGCAGAGCGTGCACCTGGCGAGCGTGGACAACCATGTCCTGCAGAACAACCTCTTTGCGCTGCTGAGGGATGCCACCGCTCCTGAAGCCCTGCTGGATTACCCTCTCCCCATGCTGCGCCGGCCGGATCCCCGCTGGAATCCCGCCCCCGGACTGCTCGCCCTTTTCGAAAAAATGCACTATGTGGAATGACCCGCCCATCACCCTGTCCGTCCGGCAGCTCCTGACGGATCCGGCACTCCACCGCATCCCCATGTATCAGCGCAACTATGCCTGGGGTGAGGGAGAGATCACCCAGCTGATCCGTGATGTGGTGGACTCGGTCCAGGAAGGGAGTGCCCAGGGTCACCCCTATTACCTGGGTACCCTGGTGGTTTTTGAACGGCAGGAAGACGCCCTCACGGTTTTTGAGGTCATCGACGGTCAGCAGCGCCTGACCACCTTGCTCCTGCTGTGTCTGTACCTGTGTGGCCAGGGAGACCGCCCCTCCGGATGGACGGCCCGATTGAACGTGGATTTCGAGAATCGTCCCCGGTCGCGCCGGACCCTTGAGGCGATTGCCCGCCTGGGCACCCATCCCGCCGCCCTGGACGGACTCGCGCCTCAGGACACCCATGAAGGCATCCGCCAGGGGTACGAAATCATCCGTCGTGTCTTGCCCAGGGCGCTCAAGGACACGGATCCGGCGTCCCCCCTATCCCGGGAAGCCTTTGCCCGTTTCCTGTACGAAAAGGTCCGGATCATGCGGGTCAAGGTTCCCCGCGACACGGACTTGAACCACTACTTCGAGATCATGAACAACCGGGGGGAGCAGCTTGAGAAGCATGAGGTGCTCAAGGCCCGTCTCATGGCGGTGTTTGCGGGCAACGACGAGGAGGCAAGGCACAACCGCCAGTGCTTCAACCGGATCTGGGAAGCCTGTGCCAGCATGGACAGGTACGTTCAGGCCGGGTTTGTCCCCGGTCAGCGGGACCGGATCTTTGGTCCGAAGGACTGGGGATCCCTCCAGATGGCCGATTTTGACCAGCTCCGGGACTGCCTCTGCGGGGCCGAGGAGGCCGCTGGAGATCCGGGTGTCCGTGGGGCAACTCTGGCGGAGCTGACCCGCCCCGGCTGGCGGGGGCCCGGGGTGGCGCCACTGAAGGAGGCTCCCCCCGAGCGTTTCGGTGCTGTCATCAACTTCCCCAACTTCCTGCTCCAGGTGTTGCGGGTATTCCGCCAGGTGGAGCTACCCCTGGATGACAAACGTCTGATCCGAGTCTTCGAGGTGCACCTGCTGGCAAGCCGCAGCCCCCGGGAGGTGAAGGATTTTGCATTCACCCTGCTGCGCTGCCGTTTTCTGTTTGATCAGTACGTCCTCCGACGGGAGTCCCTCGGGGGTAGTGACGCCTGGACTCTGCAGCGTCACATCTGGCGCGAGGGCAATGGTGCAGGGCAGGCCGACTACCTGAACACCTTCAGCACGGCGGGGGACAATCGCCGGATCCTGATGCTGCTCGCCGCCTTCCATGTGTCGGCTCCCGGCCAGGCTTACAAATACTGGCTCCAGGCGGCCCTGGACTGGCTCCACGCCCGCCATGCAGCGGGGGAGGCCATCACGGAAGAGAACTATCTGGCCCAGCTGGAATCGGTGGCCCGGGCATTCGTCTTCGACAGGCATCTGGGGGCAGGCCTGGGCTATGACCAGATCATCCGGCACAACGCCGGCGCCTGTCAGGCCCGCCGGGCCTCCTTCGACCTGATCCGCATGGATGACCAGCTGACGTTTGAAGGCCTCCAGAACAATCTGGTCTTCAACTACCTGGATTATCTGCTCTGGCTTCGTCATGGGGCCCGCTGCGCGGCCATCCAGAAATTTGAATTCACTCCGCGCAGCTCGTTGGAGCATTACTATCCCCGACAGCCCATGCCCGGTCACGATGCCTGGGTGGATGAGGACCTGGACTGTTTCGGTAATCTTTGCCTGATCAGCCACAGCAAAAACTCCCGCCTCAGCAACCATCCCCCCGAAGCCAAGAAATCCCATTACAAGGCAGGGAATCCCGACAGTATCAAGCAGTACCTGATGATGGAAATGACCACCGGGGAGACGCCCTGGACCCCTCAGACCATGCGTGCCCACTACGAAGAAATCAAGGGCGTCCTGCTGGACGCCCTTGACGAGGCTGCGCCACCGGTAGCCGGGTGCGCGGATGCACCCGGGACCGGAGCAGGCAGTTAGCCTTTCCGGCGCAGGGCGGCCAGCAGGCCCAGGGCGCCCAGACCCAGGGCCAGGCTGGTGGGCTCGGGCACGCTGCTGGCAGCGCTGCGCAGGCTGACCTGGTCGATGCTCAGGAATGAGGTGCCCACATAATCCCCTTCGTCGGCGACGCCGAACACCAGGTCAAAGCTGCCACCGTTCAGGAAGGTCTGGCTGAACAGGCCGCTGCCGGTGCCCCCCAGCACGTGGGCAAGAACGTTCACCTGGCCGTCCACCATCACGAAGGCGAAGTCGTTCATGAAGGTGTCCAGGGAGGAGAAGTCCCACGCAAAGGACAGGGTGTCGCCGGCCGCCACCGTGAGGGTCTGACGCAGGGCGGAGCCTTCGAAGGACCAGCTGTTCAGGTCCAGGGCGCCGAGGGGCAGGCCGGCAAAGCTTTCCAGACCACCCGGGACGCCCACTAGGGCGGCGGCCGTACCGGACAGGTTGCGGGCGGCCGGGCCGGCGCCGTCGTCATCCTCCAGGGATGCAGTGGTGAGCACGGCGCTGCCGTTGACCACCGCCACGTCACCCAGCGCCGACCAGCCACTCAGGTCGGTGTCGAAGGTGCCATTTACCAGGGCGGCGTGGGCGTTGCCGAAGGCGGCCAGCAGCAGCCCGGCGAGCAGATTCTTGGCGTGTTTCATGATCTCGTTTTCCTTGGTTCTTACGGGGCGACGACGAAGTCGCGGCCGCTGTCGATGGCGCTGGAGGCAACCCCCTTCAGCAGTGCCAGCGGGCGGGCAATGGCAGTACCGGCATTGCCGTCCGGGTCGATCTGGATACTGGTGCCGGCGCTGGTGGACACCAGCTTGAGGTAGCCGTCGGCGACCGGATTGGTGCCGGTGTAGCCGATGCTGACCAGCAGGGCGCGCAGGTCGATACGATCCGTGCCGGGCACGAAGTCGGTGATCGTGTCGCCCGCATCCCGCAGGCTCTGGTAGACAAAGGTGTCTGCACCACTGCCCCCGGTCAGGGTGTCGGCGCCCGCTCCTCCGCTGATCACGTCATCCCCGGCGGTGCCGGTCAGGGTGTCACGGCTACCGCTGCCCTCCACCTTCTTCACCAGGTTCAGGCCGATGAGGACCGGGTCGTGGTCAGAAGAACGGTAAGGCGTGGCGGAGTACAGGTCGGGAGTGCAGGTCGGGCAGACCGGCGTCTTGAACTCCAGGTTGTAGTCCAGGAAAGAGGGTTCGTCCGCGTTGATGTGCCAGTGGCCGATGCCGGCCACCTGGGCGTCCAGGGAGGCGCTGGTGAGGGCATGGTCCAGGTAGCCGATCTCCCCGTCGAAGACGTAGGAGTAGGGCTGGCTTTCCCGGGCGGCCAGCTGGTCCACCAGGCCGGCGCCGCTCAGGGCCAGGATCGGATCTTCCTTGCCGTAGGCGTTCAGGTCGCCGATCACGGCCACGTCCGGGTCAGCGGCGCTGGCCTTGACCTGCTCGATGAAGTTGAGGAGCTGGCGTGACTGGTCCACCCGCTGGGCGTTGTAGCAGCCCTGGCCGTCTCCCTGATCCTGGTTGGCTCCGGTGGCGTCCCCGCAGCCCTTGGACTTGAAGTGGTTTACCACCACCGAGAACTTTTCGCCGTTGGCGGCGGCAAAGGTCTGGGCCAGGGGCGGGCGGTTGTGGATGGCGGAGGTGTCGGACAGGGCGGCACCGATCCGGGTCAGCTTGCCGGGTTTGTAGATCATGGCGACCTTGATCTCGTCGCTGCCGGTTCCACCGGCCGGATCCGGTACCACGGCATAGGTGCCGGCACCCAGTGCGGCATTGAGGCCGTTCACCAGATCCTGGATCGCCGAGGTGGCCCCATGACCGTCGTTCTCGATCTCCATCAGGCCCACCACGTCGGCGTTGATGGCCTTGAGGGCGCCGATGATCTTGGTGCGCTGGCGCTCAAACTCGGTGATGCTGGAGGCGCCCCGGGAGGTGGGGAAGCCGCCGCCCGTGCCGTTGCCGTTGAAATAGTTGAGAACGTTGAAGCTGGCCACCTTGACGTTGCCGCCCACATCCAGCGGGGTGGTGGTGCGGGGGTGTGCCCGGCTGAAGCTCACCGCTTGGGTGGGATGGAGGCGGTAGTCGATGGCGGCCGGCGTGCTGGCATTGATGGCGCCCTGATCCAGGACCCCGACCAGCTCCCCATTCACCGTGTCACCACCACGGACGGTGTTGCCGGCGCCCAGATAGGGCGTCGGGCTCGGGTTCTGGCGGGTGGAGCCATCATCCAGCACCAGCAGGCGGCGCTGGTTCTCGTCGGCCAGGGCCAGGGCTTCCGGCGAGCCGGCGGGGAAGCGGTTGGTGGCCTTTTCGATGCGGCCGTTGGCCGACAGGGTCAGCTGACCGAAGCGGCCCAGGAAGAAATTCTGGGCGACGGTCATCGGGGAGACGATGCGCACCAGCATGCCTTCGTAGCGCTCCAGCTCGCCATTCACCGATTCCGGCAGGCTCACATCCACCGGGGTGACGCTTTCGCCACTGGCCAGCAGGCTGATGCCGGTGGGGGCGGTGAGCTGGGTCTGGCCATTGAATTCGGCCACACTGCCCTTCAGGCTGATGCGCTGCCCTGCCGCCACGGTGGGCGGGGTGCTGGTGAACACATAGATCCCATCCGAGGTGGCCGGGTTGCCGTCGCCCACCGGATCCTGCAGGAAGAAGCCGTTGTTGGTCACCAGGGTGACCACGCCCGTCACGCTGACGCTCTGGCCCAGGCGCGGGCTGGTGGTGCCGCTCCCCTGAATTTCCCCGATCGGGGTGATGCTCGCCGCCGGGGTGACCGTCACATCCACGGTGCAGCTGGCGCTTTGCGCCCCGTTGTTGGCGAACAGCACGCTCACCGGATAGCTACCGGCCGCGACACTGGCGCTGGCCTGGAGGGTCACACTGGCAGAGCCGCCGTTGGTAGTGGCCGGGGTGGTGCTGCCGAGGCTGATGCCGGCCACGGCGCCGCTGGCGAGGGTGGCAGTGGTGACAATGCTGTCCGCATCGCTGGCGCTCAGGACCACGCTGCCGGCCGTGCCCTGCTGGACATTCAGCGGGCTGCAGCTCGCCACGATGGGCGCGTTGACGGGGGCGCTGCCGCCGCCGCACTGATTGACAGGCGATCCGCTGTTGCGGGGAGAGGGCACGTCGGCTACAAAGTCGGCACCGTTCTGGTCGCTGTCGGTACAGCCGCCGGCGGCGCGGAACAGGGCGAGGCTGTTGCTGGGTGCCGGCGCAGCGGTGGTGCCTTCCTTGAAGTTGGCGCTCCCGAAGCCCACCAGGTCCACGATCTGGGCACTCTGTTCAGAGCTGCAGGGGGTGCTGCCACCGTTACAGGCGATGCCGGTCGCGGTGTTGGCCAGGATCACCTTGCCTGCGGTTGCCGCCATGGTAATGTTGCCGGACGCGTCGGGGCTGGGCAAGACGGCGCCGGTGCCGGCGCCGGGGGCGAGCTGGACCAGGAAATACTGGCCTGGCTGCAGGGTTCCGCTCAGGGGCGTCCTCGAGCTGGCGAAGTTGCCGGTGCCGGCAGCGCTGGCGTACTGGATGGACCAGCCCTCCAGGCTGATGGGCGTGCTGCTCCGGTTGAAGAGCTCGACGTAATCGTTCTTGAAGGGGCTGAGGTTATTGCCACCGCCACCGAACAGCTGGCTGATGACGACATCGGAGGCGGCCAGGGCAAGGCCGCTGACGCTGAGCAGGCCGGCGGCGCAGAGGGCCGTGGCAAGGCGGTTGGGTAGGTGCATGGAGCGCATTCCGGGCATAGGGAAAGCCCGGGAATATAGTCAGCCGGAATTACACCACTCCTGGCCCAGTTTCACCGAAAACTCCTCCGATTGGAGGAGGCCTCTCAGTCCCAGCGCTCCTGATAGTGGAAGGTGGGCAGCTTCCAGCCAAAGCGCAGTGCCAGCATCCGGAACACGAAGCCCAGCACGAAGCAGACCAGCATGTTGAGATCGGTGTCCACGCCGGCCGCCCTGAGTGCCAGGAACAGGGCGCAGACAACCAGGGAAACGCTGGCGTAGAGTTCCCGACGAAACACGATCGGGACCTGGTTGCACAGCACATCCCGCAGGATGCCGCCACAAATCCCCGTCAGCATGCCCGCCATGATGACCACCACGACCGGGTAGTTTAGCTGGAGCGCAACATTGCAGCCGATCAACGAAAAGGCGATCAGCCCCAGGGCGTCCAGGACCAGGAAGAGCCGCTTCATGTGATGCATGTGACGGGCGATCAGCGTGGTGAACAACCCGGCCAGCACCACCAGATAGACATACTCCGGATGCTGGGTCCAGCCGATCGGGTAATGGCCGAGCACCACGTCCCGTATGGTGCCACCGCCCAGGGCGGTGACAAAGGCGATCACCACGACCCCGAAGACGTCCATGCTGCGGCGCCCGGCTGCCAGGGCGCCCGACATGGCTTCGGCAGTGATGGCGATGAGGTAGATGACCAGCAGCAGATCGAACTGCTTGGTGGCCAGGGGCTGAAAAACGTGGGCAAGGGTGTCCAGCATCAGGGAGGCTCCGTCTGAAATCAGGATGCACTGTTGAAGTGCTCCTGTGACGCCTCTCCCCCTGTCCTTTTACCTGAGAGTTTCAACCCGCAAACGGGTCTGCCCCTTCGGTGAGCTGCCGGACGCAAGAGCGCCCGGCAACTTCTCTCCAGCCGGCGAAATATCTCTGCGGTTCCGTGTGCCTGAGCGATTATGGGAGTTTGCGCCTTCGGCGGGGCCCGGGGACCGGTGCCCTCTCTCCCGCAGAGCCCCGGATTATGGTGAGTTGGCGTGGCAGGTGTCAATGCGCCGCTTGCTGGGGTGCGTCTGCGCCTGGGGGCTTCCTCATCCTTGCCCGCGTTACAGATGCATGTCGATTTTTCCGGCCAGCCGGGTCACGGTGCGCCGGCGGATGGCCTCCTTCTCGTGGGCATGGGCGTTGGGCGGAAAGGGTTCGCTGAGGGCCTTGGAGTGGTAGAGCGGAGAGCTCACGATCACCTTGAGCGGTGTGACATGCACCGATGCCAGGATCGCAAACTCCAGTTCCCGGCAATCCTGCTGGGATCCCAGCGGGTTCCAGTCCTGGGTGGTGGGACGGGCCGCATGAAACCTGGCGATGCGCTGGGGGCGCCCGTTCTCGAAGGTAAAAACACTGCTGACGCTCCTGGCCACTTTGGCCAGGAGTTCCCTGTCGTGGATGTTCATGGGAGACCTTTCAAGAAATGGGGTCTTCAGTGTTGCCTGCGCGGGTTACGGCGGTATTGAGGGCGCCGCTCATCCGTCCGGCTGCTTGCTGTGCCAGGACGGACGCGGGGTCCCGTCCCCGCCAGCGCACCCACCCTCACCACATCAGATCATCCGGCACCTGGAACGCTGCGTAAGGATCGTCCTCCGCGATTTCGGTGCTGGTTTTCCTTACCTGCACCACGATGGACGGATCCCGCTCGGCGATCTTGTCCGCAATCACCTTTGGCACCAGTTCGGTAGCGTCGCCCAGGCAGACAATCATCAGATGCCCGGCCGCCAGATGGTCCTGCACTTTGGCCGACACGTGGATCCGCTTGATCTTGTTGTCGTGGGTGAAGTTGTAGGCAATGTCCCCATTGCCCCTGTGCTGGCGGTTCTGCTGGATCATCTGGACAATTTGTGCCGCGATGGCCTTCTGGGTCGCGGCTGCGTCCCGCTGGGCATTGAGTTCCCGGGCCCGTTCCGCGTTCCTGCGCTGCATTTCCAGCGCCGCCAGGCGTGCTTCATCCACGCTCTCGACGCCGCTCTTGCGCTCGATTTTCTTCTGCCGGGTTTTTTCGTGGCTGGTCTGCTTGAGTTTCTTCTTGTCGACCAGGCCGGATTTCAAAAACTGTTCTTGCAAGGAAGCCATGCGGGCCACTCCGACCAACTGAAAGGCGCCAGCATAACAAAAATGCCCAGGCCCGCCGCCGGGTTCTGCCCTGCTGCACTACCCGCGGCGGCCACAGGGAGCTCAAGCCCTCAGGCCGAGATGGGTCGGTGGCCTGAGAGGCAGGCGGGTAAGGGCATCTTCGATCCTTCCTGCCCTGGCCCATGGACCCCATCAGGTGGTCAGCTTGAGCCCCACAATGCCTGCAAAAATCAGCAGCAGGCTGAACAGGCGGGCGAAGTGGGCGGGTTCTCCAAACAGCAGGATGCCCAGGAGGGCGGTGCCGATGGCCCCGATCCCCACCCAAACCGCATAGGCAGTGCCCACGGGCAGGGATTTCATGGCGACACCCAGCAGGCCGAAACTCAGCATCATGGAGAGGATCGTCCACACACTGGGCCACAGCCGGGTGAACCCCTCGGTGTATTTGAGACCAATTGCCCAAGCCACTTCCAGCAGCCCGGCAAGCGCCAGTATTCCCCAGTTCATGGAGTGCTCCTCGATCAAAAGGGGCCGTCCCCGCAATGACATGGAGAGGTGAGGTCGTCCTCACTTCCTGTGGAAACCCATCCTAGCACAGCCTTTCAGCAGAGGCCGCCAGGCACTGATTCCGCCCGCTTTCCTTCACCTGGTACATGGTATGGTCGGCCTGCCGGATGATGTCATCGGCCTTGGCCCCATGATCGAACACCGCGATCCCGATGCTCGCCGTGCAGCGATGCTCAAGGGGTTTGCCATGCTTGCTGCGCACGGCGTAGGGCTGGTTGAGCTGCTCGAGCACCTTTTCCCCGATCAATCTGGCCTGCTCGATGGCCCTCGGGTGCTGGGCATCGAGTCCGCTCAGCAGCACCACAAACTCATCTCCCCCGAAACGCGCCACCGTATCGCAGGCCCGCACGCAGTCCTGAATACGGCAGGCCACCTGCACCAGCAACTGATCGCCAGCCTCGTGACCGTAGCGGTCGTTGAGGGGCTTGAAATTGTCCAGATCGAGGAACAGCAGCGCCCCCAGCTGCCCGCTGCGGCGGGCGGCAGCCACCACCTGCTCGAAGCGGTCGTACAACAGCCGGCGGTTCGGCAGCCCGGTGAGGGCATCGTAGAAGGCCTGGTGACGGATCTGTTCCTCAAGGCGCTGCCGCTCGGTGATGTCCGTGGCCAGGGCGATGATGTGGCGCGGCTCGCCGGGCCGTTCGGGCAGCCAGGCATTGAACCACTCGCAGGTGATGCTGCGCCCGCTGCGGGTCAGGTTCTGATTGATGCTGTGGGGCAGCAGCGCCGAATCCGGTGCGTTGGCTTCCGGGGCCAGGCGGGGCAGCAGTTGGCTCTTCTCGTGTTCCGGGATCATGAACTCGTCAAAGCGCTTGCCCAGCACCTCTTCCCGCCGCCATCCGAACAGGGCTTCCGCCTGCCGGTTCCAGCCCACCACCACGAAGCCCGGCTGCCAGACGATGCCCGCCGAGGGGGAGGTTTCAAAAATGATCCGATGCCAGCTCTCGCTTTTCTTGAGGGCCTCTTCCGTCCGGGTCTTTTCGGCAATGGCCGTGGCCAGGCGGCGGTTGGTGCGGTGAATGTAGAATGCGATCCCGCCGATCAGCAGGGTGGCCCCGGCCAGGCTGCTCATCAGTCCGTACAGCCAGCCCGGCGGGCCGTCGCGGCGGGGCTTGTAGAAGAAGGCATCGAGGGATTGCTCCGCATCCACCAGCCCGAAGTTGCCATAGGTGCGGGCAATGGCCTGCCAGCGTCCCGGGTTGTTGTGACCGATCTCGATCACTTCCGGATTGATCAGGTCGTGCAATGCCCGGGCCTCATACAGCAGATGCTCCCGGGATTTCCCCTGGCTGTTGTAGCGCTGGAGGATCAGGTCCGCGATCTCTTCGGGATGGGACAGGGCATATTCCCAGCCCCGCTTCGAGGCTGCATAGAAGGCGGCCACCACCTCGGGTTTCCGTTTTTCCAGATCCTGCCGGGTGAACAGCACATCCCCGTAGAAGTCGAGGCCATAGGTGGAGGGCTTGAGAATCGTGTACGGCACCTTCCGCAGGTCCAGCTGATAGGGCTCGTTTGAGGAGTAGGCATTCACCGCCGCCACCCGCTCGCTCACCAGGTCGTCCAGATGACCTTCGTCCGGTACCGTCTTCAGGCGGTCCAGGGCGATGCCCTCATTGATGAACATGCTCTTGAGGTCCACATCCTGGTTGTCTCCCATCAGCGCGATCGGCTCGGCCTCGGGCTTGACCAGATCCACCAGGCGCTTGTCCTGTCCCCGCACGATCAGGATGTTGGGTGAATGCTGGAAGATGGGACCGAGCATCAGCACCGGCGCGCCCTGCAGGTAGCTGACCACCAGGCTCGAAAGCGCGATTCCGAATTCGCTCCGCCCGTTCAGCACGCCCTGCACCGGATTGGCGCCCGGCCCGCCCTCCCTGAGGGTCACGTCCAGCCCGGCGTCCCGATAGAAACCCTTCTCCAGGGCCGCGTAGTAGCCGGCAAACTGGAACTGGTGAAACCAGCGCAATTCCAGGCTGACGGGCTCCAGGGCCTGGGCCGGCAGGCTGATGCAGGACACAAACAGGAGAGCGGGGGACAGCAGCTTGCGCGTGAGACGTTGAATCATGTTGTTGTTCTGAGCATCCCATCCGCGCGTCCCGCACGCCCGGCGTTCCGGAAGAAACGAATATGGCTTACAAGGAGAACGGCAGCGCCGCGATGACCGACACGTCATTGGTGCGAGCTCGCAGCGCTAGAGGA
>NZ_JAQUVG010000128.1 GCF_028693495.1 Zoogloea sp.
CCTGGTTGAAGCGACCCCACGCTCACCGAGAGGGGCAGGGGGAAGGTTCTCCACCCCTGCTCCCGAGGATCGAACGCGATCGTTCGGCCCCCTTCCCCGCTCAGCGGGGAAGGGCGGGGGGAAGAGGCCGCCACCACCTCGCGCCAAAGGCGCCAAACCCTGAAAGCCTCACCAGACGAGGCTTGTTAGTGTTTCATCGTGGCCTGGCCGGGCCGCCGATCGGCGCCGGAACGGCGCAAGGACAAGGGGGCAGACGGGCCGCGCAGCGGTCCCTGGAGCGCAGCTCAAGGGATGAGCGAACAGCGAAACCGTGCCAGCGCCCGGTTCCCGGACAAACGGACGGGAATGACCCTAGCGCTCGCGCTCCGCTCCATTCTCAGCACGCCCGAGTTCACGCACCCGATACCCGACCGGCCGCGCCGATTCCTCCGCGATACCGATTTCACCCACATACCGGATCTCGGCCTCTTTGCCATGCAAGCGCGAAACGTCGTTTGCGATCCGTTGCCGATCGTGGACGACAACTTCCGAAGGCCGATCCTCCAGGGCCTGCAACACCTGGCCGTTACCCCCTTCAGCCAGCCGGCCGCGGTAGCTCTGGTTCACCTCGGCCTCACGAACGGTCACACCGGCCCGCTCGGCCATCGCGCGATCCAGGCGCACCAGCTCGAGGCGGTAATCGCTCGAACGCTCCACGCTAACCTGCATGGCACCATCAAGGCCTGCGCGCTCAGACTCCGATCGCGCGTGGCTGACCAGTGCAACATGCTCCTGCGCCGCCGCACGATGAAGGACCGGAACATCCGTCTCAAGGTAGGCCGCAACACGAACGCTGCGAGCGTAATGAAGATCCTCGGCCGGCGCAGCCCGGGTCGTCATTTGCTCGACGACGCGATCCCAGTTAGCGGCGTAGTCCTGGCGCTCACCCGAGGACCAGGGCCGCTGCCGCTCGGCCTCGACAACCTCGCGCGCACCAGGTGAGCGCGACCACTGACCGGCCTGCAAGGTATTCTCGTAGAGCTGCACACCACCGCGAGCGTAGACGGCGACGCGATCGGCCAGCCGATCCCGCTCGATCGCTTCGAGCGTGCCAGGCATTGCCCGATAGGCGGCCTCGTGCGAGGCCGGCACCGTGAACCGACCGTGGCCGCGGTCTGCAACCATCTGCTCGTAGCGCTGATGAATGCCAAGGGTGGACAACCGTTCATTGACGGCGATCGCACGCGCCTCGACAGCGTAGCCGGCGCTGCGCAGATCCGTCAGCGTCTGCGCCACCTTCTCCGGAACGCGCATCGTTCCTTCGATGACCAAGTTGAAACGCTGCTCCTTTGCGTAGGCGATCAACTTCTCGACCCACTGCCCGGAATCGCGGTCGGTGTAATAGGCGGCCGTCTTGTCGTCCTGCCGCACCAGCGCGCGATACTCCGGATGGTAGGCGCGAAGGTCATCGCCAACGATTGCCAGCGCCCCGCCGCGGCTCTTAAATTCAAGCTCGGCTGCACTTTGCATAGCGCTTTTCCCGGCGCCAGGCTGGCCGCCAAGGACCACGGCCGCAGGCCGATCTACCCCCCTCAATCCCGCCGTCAGCTCCGGGACGATTTCCTCACGAAAGATCCGCTCGTGCGCTGCAGCAGAAAGGCGATAACGGTCGACCTCGTCCATCAAGCCCCCGCGGCGAGGCGCCGCACTTCGGCGCCATAGTCGCGGCGGATGCGTGCAATGTTCTCGCGGTCGGTGACGTCGAGCCCGCGCAGCTCGGCGGCGTAGGCGCCGCGCTCGATCTTCCAGCGCTCAATCGCTGACAGGTCTGGCACGGTCTTAGCCCGCTCGCACCCGATCCACTCCGAACGGAAGGCCATCAGCTCGGTGATCAGCTCACGCGCAGACTCGTAGTTCACGCAGTCTTCGTGCGTCCACTGCGGCTGCGCACTGCGATCAAGGTAGTACGCGGGGTTATGTTCGCCATCGAGGACAATGACGGTCGGCGGCGGCGCCGTCGGGTAGGTGATATGTGCCATTCCGATACCTCACTACAATGGGGCCAGGCCGTAACCCGACCCTTTGATGATAGCCGGGGGACAGCCCCGGCCCACAATCAACGCTCGCGCTCGCTAGCGCGTTCCTCGCGCGCCATCCGATCCCGAGTGTGTGAAACGCCCGCCTCACGCACCAAACCAACATCGCCCACATACTTGATCTCGACGCCTTTTCCGGCGTGCTTCGAGACATCATTTGCGATCGCCTGTCGATCGTGGATCACAACCGCGTTCGAGCCCTCGCGCTCCTGGATCACTTTTCCGGAGACCTCGGCAGCGATCCGGCCGGTATAAGTCGTGTCGGGCTGAGCCTTCTCGACGTGGACCCCTGCCTTCTGTGCGAGATCCTGGTCAAGCGTCACCAGCTCGACGCGATACGCCGAACCCGCACCGTCGACACCGGACTTCATCGCCTGCTCCCAGCGCTCGCGCTCGGCCGGATTCTCGCCCGCCTGCCGATGAAGGGCGACATGCTCGCGCGCAAGCGCAGTCTGTAGTTCAGGAGTCTCACCCACACGATCCCGCCGACCGATCTCTGCAGCCACCTCGACGGCCACTCCCCGATGCCCCGCCTCGAGGCTCTTCCGGTACTCGTCATTGCTCAGCGTGTTACCGGCGACCACGGCTGCTACATCACGGCGCATCTGAGGGTCTTGAATCGCCTCAAGCGATCGCGCATCCAGATCCACCCAGCGCTTCACGTCGGCGACCGGCAAATCCGGACCATACTGCCGCAACTGCTCGGTGCGCACCTCGATGCCTCCCTGCAAGCGCTCATCGCGATCGCGCTGCGGATTCACACCCATATCCGCAAACGCTTGGCGCAACTCCGGCGACAACGGCACCTTCGCCACCTGCAAACCCTCTTCGCCCGCGCGCAGAAGCCGAGCGACATTTTCGACGCGCACCGAGGCGAACCGCTCGGGATTCTGGTTGCGTTCGATTTCAGCCTCGTTCTCAGCTTGCCGCCACTGGCCTTCATGGTCCCGGTAGAACTGCACCACATCCCCGCCCGGGCTGTGGCCCTGGAACCGCGACACCCCGGCCTGCTCAGCGCCGATCTGTGCCGCCTGCTGTGTGCGAAAGCTGTATTGCACCCCTACCGAACCATCTCGAGGATCTGTGAAACCGTAGCGCATGCTGGCCACCCCACCAGGTTCATGCGGCGTCTCTTCATTCGTCTTTTCCACCGGTATTCCTCTCTTGCAATGCAGCCCGGGCCTGCGCCTCGAGCTGCCGCACCTGATCCACAAGCTCAGGAGGCACCCAAACCTCGACCCGCTGCCACGTCGCCGGCACGTCATGCGCCGCAGCAATCACGCGAGCGACCATACCGCTCACGCGCTGCTTCGTGATTCCATGCCCCTTCGCCACATCCACCTGACTCCGCCCGTCGACCAGCACCTCACGGGCCAGTGCAACGGTATCGAGTGACAAGCGGCCCAGGCGCGGGCGCAGGGCGTCGAACTCTTCGGGGGTCATCTTGGATTTTCCTGACATGCTTGCCTCATTGAATTTTGGCGGGTATTGCCCGCCATGACGTAGTGCGCTACCCGTCTGCGGGCCAGCGCGCCCCGAAGCCTTGCAGGTCCTCGGCGGCAACCTCCGTAGTGTAGTGATCTTGACCCTCGTTGTCGGTCCGCTTGCGCGTTTCAACGTAGCCGATCAGGCGCACCTCGTTGAGACTTGCCATTTCCTTCTCCTGTGCGATAAATCAAAGTTCAGGCTTCTCGCCTTCTCAATGATTATCGCATAGGCTTACGTAATAGTCTATAGCAGTCCAAACAATATGGACATATAGAGATCAGGGCGAATTTACGGCGCTTGAGTGGAACCGCCGCAGTGAAGTAGCTAAAATATAGGTACAGCTACTCCCATCACCTCCTGCTAGGCGGATGGATCGAGGCCCAAGGTGTTGCCGCACCTTGGGCCTCACTGTTTGCGTCCCTACCGACCCTTTCAGTCGAGCGTGCGGAAACGCTCAAGATAGCGCGCGAAAAGCTCTCGCGCCTCATGCTCGACCGCATCCGGGAGCTGAACCGGTTCACCCCGCCCCCCACCACTACGAGCCTCCTTGGCATACCGCGCAAGCCGCGCCGAAGCGCACGACTTGCCGAACAATGTCCGCTGCCAGGTGCGGACATTCTCCCGGCCAGGCCGAGCATCGCCCAGTGCCTCCGCGGTCAGGGTCTCGATGACAAACCTGGTCCACCGCTTCATAAGCCCTGCAAGCTCACCAGCAACAGCACGTCTCTGCAGCTCATCCCCGGCGGCAGCTACCCGCTGACGCAACAAGTCGCGCTGTCGCCGGAAGCTCACTCGGGCATCATCACAATCCAGCGCCTGGAGCTCAAGCTCGAGAAGCGCGCGCGAACAAGGGAAGTAGTTGCTCATAACAGTTCGTATTTTGTATGCGTACCCGTACCCATTCTAAGATGCGATCGCCAAAAGACAAATGCACACCGCAAGTCTTACTCAAGCCTGTCTTACCCACCGTCCCGCCGCTATGCGGCGCCTGTGGGAAACCGGCCTCTTGCGATGCGTAGGCTCGCGGGCCGGCTTCCCACAGGTAAAGGACCATGGATAAGACTGCTCAGGATAGGACCCACGTCGCAGCGGTGGTCATGCCCTTGGCGGAACCTAAAGCACGTGCATAAGTTGGGAGGAAGCGTGCAAACGCGAGGTTTGCGACTGGCTACTTCTTTTCTGCAGACTGTTTTGAGAAGTTGGGTGGCGATGAGGGTGATCGCCGAGGTGTCCACAGACACCCGGTTGAGCTGGCGGCCCGGCTTGCCGGGCTGGCAGCGATTTATCCGGGTCTTAGTGCCCTGTGGGTGGCCGCGTTTCGCGGCCAGGTCAGCCCGACCGCTTGCGGGCGGGCTGAGCCACTTAGACCTCGTGCGTCGCGGGCGCTGGGGACCAATTTCGTTTCCTCGCCCCGTAGGGGCCGGTAATGGGATGCCGGGTGGGCGGGGACGGCGTAGCCGTCGAGCCCGGCGGGGGCGGAGCCCCCAAGAGGGCGGTGCTGTGTTAAAGCGTTAATTAAAATCGTTAAAGCGCGCGCGCGTGTTAAGTTTTCTGGAACCCGCATCCAGCTTGCGTTTCAAGCTCATCAGCATCGGTGAAAGCCGGTAAACACCATCGGCGATAGCCGGTGTCGAACATCGTCGATAGCCGGTAGAAACATCGGCGATAGCCGGTAGTTCTCAGCTTCCTGTGGACAACTCATTCAAACATCGGCGATAGCCGGTAGAAAACATCGGCGATAGCCGGTAGTGGGCTTCACCACAGCCAAGCAGGAAAATCCTTCGTTTTTCATGACGCTCGCCTGAAAGGCGCGTCAATACAGGGTTTCTCAGGTATTGACCCCTGTTGTCCACATCGGCGATAGCCGGTAAAAACATCGGCGATAGCCGGTTTGAACGCGAGTCCGAGCGCTCCTCAGGGGAAGTTCAAACATCGACGATCGCCGGTTTCGCCTCCCCCTTTCGCTTCGTCCGGTCGTACCGCTCAAGCGACTGGAACCACTCGAAGTTACCGAGGCGAATCAACTCACGGGAGAGCTTCGCCGCATTACGGGTGTAGAACACCACGTCGTCAGGGCTTTTGTTGGGGTCGAGCGCAATGTGATATTCCGGAAGGCGGTCTGCCGCGATTGCCTGGCGCAGTTCGTCACGAAGCTGGAAGCGCTTCTGCGTGGTGCCGATCTTCTCTCCCAACAAGTCGATATTGACCTTCCATAGCGGCTGATCGCCGCAATGCTTGCGGGCGATCTCATACAGCCGTCGCTCGATCGATTTCGACAGCCGGAAGTAACCACGGTCTAGCGTCAGGACCTCGTAGTTCATCAGCCCGTTGTAGAGCCATTCGGAGATCGTCACGGAGAAGCGCAACACACGAGACACTTCGCGCCGCACCGTCTTCTTCGTCTCAGCGTCATAGGCCGCTTCTACCCGCTTGTGCTCGGACAGAATCTTGTAAGTGTCGATCAGCGAAAATCCTTCCGTCTGCCGCACGCCACCTGTCTCGATGTTCGTCTCGATCGTTGTCCCGCGCAGGCGCCGCAGCATGTCGACGATGCGCTCGAACGAGGCTCGACCGTCGCCGCGCTCCGTACCCACGAGAAAGTCAATGCTCTCGATCTGGACTGTGCGCGAGACGGCCTGCTCCTGGTTGCGCGCCTCTACGATCTGGGATGCGATGTAAAGCAGCAAATCCTTGTCGAACACCGTAGCAGCGCCAACGCTAGATGGGATGACGCGCACCACCTTCGCCCCGCGTCGATACTCGCGCGTCTTGGTGTCCTTCTGCTTGGCCAGCGAGAAGATCGGAACCTCCATCGAGGCGATGTCATCCTTCACGGGCCAGTTTGCGATGTCGCAAACAAACAGCTCGCCCTGGGCGGGATCGGGAGTGTTCTTCATGCCGCGGCCTCGGTGGTGGTCGTTGCGGTTTCGAGGGAGTGCTGTTGCTCGACCAGGCGCTGCTGGTACTTGGCCCATACTCGCTTGACTTGGCTCTCGCTGCAGCCGGCAAGGGTGGCCGTTTCTGAGATCGGTCGCCCGCTGCTACGCAGCGCGATGATGCGCTTGTGCATCGTCTCGTCTGCGCGCCGGCCGTTGTACTTGCCGGCCCGCTTGGCGAGTTCCACGCCCTGGCGCTGGCGCTCGCGCCGGTCCTCGTAGTCATCGCGCGCGACCTGCAGGGCGAGCTTGAGCAGCAGATCCTGCACCGCCTCGAGCACGACCTTGGCCACCCCTTGCGCCTCGGCTGCAAGATCCGAGAGATCCACCACCCCGGGCACCGCGAGCCGCGCACCCTTCGCGCGGATTGAGGCGACCAAGCGCTCGGCCTCGGCGAGCGGCAGGCGGCTGATTCGGTCGATCTTCTCGGCGACAACGACCTCGCCGGGCTGCAGGTCGCCGATCATGCGCAGCAATTCGGGTCGGTCCGCTCGTGCGCCTGACGCCTTTTCGCGGTAGATGCCGGCGACGTAGTAGCCGGCCGCCCTCGTGCTCTCCACGATCGCATCCTGTCGGCTGAGATCCTGCCCGTCCGTGCTCACGCGAAGGTAGATCCGCGCAACCTGCATCATCCTGCACACCCCTCATTCATTGCCCGCCCCCCGTTCATTCCCATCCTCTACATGGCCAAATAGGGCATACCCCACTGCGCCCATTTTAGGGCCAATGGCGCATAAAGCAAATTGCAGCTTAAATGTCGTTTTCAGAAGACGGCTGCACTGAACGTCAGAAGCCGACTGCACTATAGCAGCGGAGGGGTTGGATCCATCAGGCAACGACGGGCTGCTGCCGGCCATCAGCGGACGCAGGGAGGACTTTCCG
>NZ_JAQUVG010000027.1 GCF_028693495.1 Zoogloea sp.
CACCCGGCCGCCGATGTCGCACAGCTCACGCCTCGGCTGTGGAAGCAGCACTTCGAAAAGGCTCCGCTGCGCTCGGATATCTCAAGACGCGTGGCGTAGCAACTACGCCGCGGGCTGAACGCTTACGGGGCGATGCGCCTGCATGACTGGCTGACCATCCACGTGATCTCGACGGCAACGGTGCGCATCTCGGAGAGCGAGGCCGCGGCCATCGTGTCCGGCCCTTCGCTGGTCTGAGCGCGCGGGCCTGAATGTTGCCGCGCTGGGCTCAGGGAGCGTGTCATCATGGCGCCCGAGAAAGCCTGGGCGGCCTCCCTGCGCTGCGGGGGGCGTGGATGAACGGGTCCCGGCTGGCGCGCAGCGCCGCAGCGGGAAGGACAGGTTCACGGAGCTGGGGATCCGCTACCGTCACCCCTATAATGTATGCCACACCTGCGCAACCACCTGCCTCACGGCAGGCATGGCAGCTGCGTTCAGCGCACAATCACCAGGTCACTCGATACAGAGGCGGCTCTCCACTCATGCCCGTGGGCCTGACAGTCGCAACGGCTGGGCAGGAATGGAGAAGCTGAAAGTTGGTCCAAAATGGGCCAAAGAATCTGTTTAAAGCCTGGAAAATACAAAGGAATCAATACCTTGCTCATTGCCAACAACATCACCATGCAGTACTGATGGGGTTTTGTTGAGTACTCGTGCGATAAGAATCAATGGCTTAGCAACTCACGAATACTCACAAAAACACTCTTTGGCCCAAACTCTGCCCCAAGAATTGCCCCAGAGATAATGGCAATGGAATGTTCTGGCAGGGCGGTGCTACCGAGAGGCCCGACAGCATTCAACTCTATAGTCTGAGATGACGGCAGCAGCACTACCGCCAGCAGGGGGCGATGAGCGGGACGCATAGAACTGCCCGGTGAGAAGCCTATTTCGGTGGGCTTTGCCGTCTCTCTGCCGTGGTGTCCTGGGAGCTAGGCGGCCCCCAGTCTGCTTATTATTTTGTGATGAGGTGGTGGTGAACCGCGTTGTGGCTGTGAGGGGGCTGCTGCATCACTTCGCCTTCTTCCCCAGGCTTGGAAGCCCTCCACTGACCGCCTTGATTGAAACGGACCGACTCCCATCCGAGTTAGTCGTTGCGGATTGCCTCGGTGACGACGCCCTAGAAGGCCCCAGACGTACGTAGTACTCGTAGAACGCCTTGAACTCCCTCGCCAAGTCCTCGTCCCCCGGCGCATTGGAGCCGACCTCCAGTTCCCTAAACAGCCGCTCCAGACGGGAACGAAGATGGACGACTTTTGGTTCTTTCCTAGTGTCAGAACTGTAACTGGCTCCAATCTCTGGAGGCCTTTTCTCTGCCCCAAGTTTCCGCTTGGTTCCAGGCGGTGGGATCGTCCCGCCCTTCAGGGCGTTTGGTGACTTTGGACATCGAGTACTGACGTGCCTCTGCCAGCGATGCAACTTAATCTGTATGCCGCAGAATGGGCATTCTTTTGTTGTATCCATCTCATCCCTTAACGACAGAGGTTGTCATGGATCAGTACGACCATGCCTCGCTCAGTGCTCTCGCTTGCTGGAGTACCAACTCCACCGCGCCATCCTGCTGGTCTGGTGGGTACTTGTACTTGCGCAGGATGCGTCTGACCATGATGCGCAGGCGGGCACGAACACTCTCTCGTTCTGACCAGTCCACCGAAAGGTTCTTCCGCAGATTCTCAGTCAGTTCGTGGGCGATCTTCTTCAGGGTTTCATCCGAGAGTTCCCGCACTGCAGACTCATTGTCTGCGAGGGCATCGTAGAAGCGAACCTCATCTTCCGTGAGGCCGAGTTCTTCCCCCCGGGTTGAGGCTGCCCGGAACTTCTTGGCCATTTCGATCAGCTCCTCGATGACCTGGGCTGTCTCGATGGCACGGTTCTGATAGCGCTTGACGACGTTGGCCAGGAGTTCGGAAAACTTCTTCTCCTGTACTACGTTGCCTGCGAAGCGGGATTTGATCTCACCTTCGAGCAGTCGCTCGAGGAGCTCTACCGCAAGGTTGCGCTCCGGAAGGTTGCGCACCTCAGCCAGGAATTCATCGTCCAGGATGCCGATGTTGGGTTTGTCCAGTCCGACGGCACTGAATATGTCTACGACCTCTTCGGAAACCACAGCAGAACCAATGATCTGCCGTATTGCCAGTTCCCGTTCTTCATTGGTTTTCTTCTGCTTGGTCAGATCACGCTTGGTGAGGATCACTTTCACTGCCTGGAAGAAGGCGACCTCCTCGCGCACAGCCTTGGCTTCATCCAGTGTGCAGCACAGGGTGAAGGCCTTGGTCATGGCAGTCGCTTGATCGGCAAAGCGCTTCTTCCCGTCGTCAATCCCCAGTACATGGTTGGCCGCGCCAGCCAGGCGCTTGTGTCCGGCTGTCTGAAAGTCAGAATAATCGAAGCCATGAAGCAGGCCCCGAAGGATGTCCAACTTCTCCTCCAGGATGGCATAGGCCTCGGCCGCATCGACGGTTGGTCGGCCTCGTCCCTGGCTTGCGGTGTAGTCCTTGAGGGCGGACTTCAGCTCGTTGGCGATGCCGATGTAGTCCACCACCAGACCGCCTTGCTTGTCCTTGAATACGCGATTCACCCGAGCGATGGCCTGCATCAGATTGTGGCCCTTCATGGGCTTGTCCACGTAAAGGGTATGAACGCAGGGAGCATCGAAGCCAGTCAGCCACATGTCCCGGACGATCACGAGGCGCAGTGGGTCCGCAGGATCCTTGAAGCGCTTTTCGAGGCGCTTCTTGATCTGCTTGCTGTAGATGTGGGGGCGTAGCAGGGCCTTGTCACTGGCCGAACCTGTCATGACGATCTTGATTGCACCCTTCTCAGGATCGGTGTCGTGCCACTCTGGCTTCAGCTTCACGATTTCGTTGTAGAGGTGGACGCAGATATCCCGGCTCATGGCTACAACCATGGCCTTGCCGTTCAGGGCCTGGTCCCTTTCCAGGAAGTGGGAAACCAGATCAGCCGCCACCTGAGCTATGCGGGGCTCTGCACCTACAACCCTTTCCAGTGCAGCCCATCTACTCTTCAGGCGGGCCTGCTGGTCCTCCTCCTCGTCCTCAGCCAGTTCGTCGACCTCTTCATCAACGTGGGGGAGCTCCTCGGTTTTCAAGGAGAGCTTGGCAAGACGGGACTCGAAGTAGATGGCAACCGTGGCCCCATCCTCCTTCGCCTGCTGCATGTCGTAGATGTGGATGTACTCACCGAAGACAGCCCGAGTGTCCCTATCCTCACTGGATACCGGAGTTCCGGTGAACGCCACGAAGGTAGCCCTTGGGAGTGCGTCCCGCAGGTGCTGGGCATAGCCAACTTGATACTTGGTTACGGGCTCGGCTGCGATCAGGCCTGCCGGGTCGTTGGCGCTGGCTTGAGGTTTGAAGGTCTTGAGCTTGGCTTCAAAGCCGTACTGGGTGCGATGTGCCTCGTCCGCAATGACGACGATGTTGTTCCGGTCCGAGAGTTGCGGGAAGGTGTCCTCGTCTTCCCCGGGCATGAACTTCTGGATGGTGGTGAAGATGATCCCACCGGAGGGGCGGTTGGCCAGCAGTTTGCGAAGGTCCTGCCGAGTGTTGGCTTGGACTGGCTGCTCACGGAGCAGATCCTGAGCCAGGGAGAACACCCCAAACAGCTGTCCGTCCAGATCGTTTCTGTCCGTGATGACGACGATGGTAGGGTTCTCCATCGCAGTTTCCTGCATCACCCGGGCTGCGAAGCAGGTCATGGTGATGCTCTTGCCGCTCCCCTGGGTGTGCCAGACAACCCCACCTTTATGACTTCCACCTGGACGGGATGCGGCAATCACCTGCTGGACGACGGCCTTCACCGCATGGAGCTGGTGGTATCCGGCAATCTTCTTGATCAGGCCGCCGTCGTCCTCGAAGAGGACAAAGTAGCGTAGATATTCCAGCAGTGCAGCGGGAGCCAGCACACCACGTATCAGTGTCTCGAGCTCCTGAAACTCGCCCAGTGGATCAAGCTGCACCCCATCGATCGTGCGCCACTGCATGAAGCGCTCAGCGTCGGCGGACAGCGAGCCCATGCGGGCATCGGTGCCATCCGAGATCACCATGATCTCGTTGTACTGAAAGAGGTCGGGGATCTGTTCCTTGTAGGTCTGCAGTTGCTCGAAGGCCTTCCAGATGTCGGCGTTGGCATCTGCCGGGTTCTTGAGCTCGATGACCACCAGAGGCAAACCATTCACAAACAGCACGGTGTCCGGTCGGCGGGTGTGATGCGGGCCCTTGACGGAGTACTGGCTGACGGCAAGCCACTCGTTGTTGGTGGGATTGATCCAATCGATCAGGCGGGCAAAGTCACCAAGGGTTTCCCCCTGTCTCTGCACCTCGACTGGAACACCCGCAACCAGTAACTGGTGAAGGCGGCGGTTGGCCGACAGCAGAGAGGGGATGCCCAGATCCACCACGTGCTTGAAGGCATCCTCTCTGGCTGTCGGCGTGAGCTGGGGGTTCAGCCGCGCAAGTGCCTGACGGAGTCGCTCGACAAGGAGCACCTGCTGATAGCTCTGACGCTCGGGACGCTCTCCATCCGGAGCCAGGGCAGGGCCGTGCAAAGTGGCGTAGCCTACATCGGTAAGCCAGCCGAGTGCTTCCTGTTCGAGTTGGTCTTCGGTCATTTCGACCTGCCCAGCAGGATGTCGTTGAGGGCTACGTTGATGTAGTAGTTGCTGCGCCCGAGCTTGTGCTTCTGCACGAAACCAGCAGCGGCAAGTTCGTCCAGGTACTTGGCGGCCGTCAGACGGGAGACTTCCAGATCCTGCTGAATGAACTCAATCTTCGTGTAAGGATGGTTGAAGAGGTTGTTGATCAAGTCCTGGCTGTAGAACTTGAAGCCAGCCCGGATGCGATGCTTGTAGTCGAAGAAGGCCGTCTTGATGGCATGGATCGTGGTGATCGTTTGGGCAGCGGTCTGTTCTACAGCTTCGAGCATGTAGAGGACCCACTCCTCCCAGGTGTCCTGATCGCGTACCGATTGCAAAAGGCGGTAGTAGTCGGACTTGGTACGGACGATATGGCTTGAGAGGTAGAGGACCGGGACATCCAGCAGGCCCTCTTTGACCAGGTAAAGCACGTTGAGGATGCGCCCGGTACGTCCGTTGCCATCGTAGAAAGGATGGATGCTCTCGAACTGGTGGTGGATCAGCGCCATCTTTATCAGCGGATCGGCAGGAAAGAGGGTCTCGTCGTTGATGAAGTGCTCGAGTCCGCGCATCAACTCCACGATCACTGTGGGATCCTGTGGAGGGGTGTAAACCGTCTCCCCCCTACTGCTCTTCAGTGCGGTTCCAGGCAATTTTCGGAAGCCAGCGTTGTTGCGCTCCAGCTCTGCCTGGATCTCGACAAGGTGGTTGGCCGTGATCAGGCCTGTGTCGCGCACCTGTTCATAGCCAAGCCGTAGGGCCTGCCGGTAGCGGAGAACCTCCTTGGCCGCCGGGTTGGCAAAGGCCTCCGGGAGGACTTCATCCTTGAATAGTTCATCGTGCGTGGTGACGATGTTTTCGATCTCGGAGCTGTCCTTTGCTTCCTGAAGGCCCAGTGTGTTGATCAGAATGCTCTGATTGGGGATCGATGCGGCAATCCCCTTCAACTCCGCCAGCTTGCGGCTACTGCTGGCAAGCCGCTTCAGGATGGCCAGGTTGTCGAAGCGAGCCGGGTCCAGGCTATCGAGGGAGCGCAGAGCGTTCATGGCAAGTCGTTTCTGGTGTTGAACGTGTATAAAAAACTGGATTATCTATACATGTCCTTTCCGATCTGTATGGGAAAGGCAGTTTTCTATGCAGGTCGTTGGCGATGCGTAAAGCGGAAGGTCCCCGTTGGTGTGCCGGGTTGATGCTGGTCTTGAGGCGGGTCAGCCACTCCGAGTATCCCTCTGGCAGACCTTTGGTTTCCGGGGAGGAGATCATGCTGGGGCTTCCTCCAGTAGGGACTCGGCCTCGGGCAGGCGGAGTTGGCCGGAGATCAGGCGGGGGAGCAGGGTGTCACGGAGGGTGGTAAGTGTCTTGATATGTTGGCGACTGAGCATCAATCGTTGATGAACAGAATCAGCAATCGAAGAAAACCGATCAATGATCGGCAACGGAGGAATAAGTAACCGAATAGACCGCAAGTAGGTCACTGGGCGGGCAATGGACGGGACTCCGACCTGAGACATATTGGCTAACAGTTGGTGCTGGCCTTGTGGTGAGCGAAAGTAGTACGTCACCCATTCCGGTCGCATCTCGGATAGATCGCAACGAAGAAAGAACTGGCGCTGTGAGAGTACATACTCACCAAAGCGCGCAGCAGCATGGAGCAAACTAACCTGGCCGATGCTACCCGCGTGCGTGAAAATCACATCACCAGCCCTTACGCAGGACTTGGCCAGTTTCTCTGCATGATCCTCCGTGATGTAGTTAAAGCTATTGTCTTCTACCAAAAGTTTTTTGAGATGCTGCCCACTGATGATTGGAACACCATGTTCAACAAACGTTGAGACTTTGATATTGGATCCAAAGGGCCCCATCCCAACTCGCTCAGCAAAACTGTCAACAGCCCCAATCCTCCACCCCTTCGGCACCAACCCCAGTTCCGATTCCTCGAACTCATCCGGAAACAGCGCCGCTGTCTCCTCATCCATTCCTTCCGGGGCAAGTCCTTGCTGCTTGGTACGGACCGGGTCGAAGTCGACGAACCAGGATTTGAACAGTGCTTGGGCGATGGATTCGAGGGTGGCGTTGGTGTCACGCAGGAGGGCAATTCGAATCTCAATTTCTTCGAGCAACTCAACCACCCTGGCCCGCAAGGAAGTCTGCGCGGGAACTGGGTAAGCTAGAAAATCCTCACGGCTTAACGCAACAACTGCACTGCCCGTTGCTCGTCCAGCGCAATAGTCACGGTATTGTGGGGTTCTGAGCAGCCAATAGACGTAGCTCACCGTCTCGTTGTCTTGACGACAAAACTTGAGCTTGACTGTATCCTGCGTCAAACGACCCGACTGAACGAATGGAGGTACCCGAGCAACGGAACCGATCATTTTCCCGTCCTTCGTCGCACCCTTGAGCGCTGCAAACAAGTCGCCTGGGCTGAGCATCAATTTCTCCGGGCACTCGCCTCCGTATGTTTTGAAGTCGGTATCACGAAATCCGCCTCCGGGCTCAATCGAGCCAAGACCGAGTAATGCAGGTCCAGGCTTGCCTACTAGGTTGCCTTTGTAGGTCGTGCCACGGACAAGAGTAACGAAATCACCCAGTGTCAAAGACGCTTCAGAACTCATACCCCAGCCCCCTCAGCTTCGTCCGGATCAACGCATCCAGCTCCGCACCCTTAGCCATCTGCTCACCCAACTGCTCCGTGAGCTTCTGCATCTTCTCGGCAAAGGCGTCATCGTCATCCTCGACTTCTTCCGAGCCCACATACCGCCCAGGTGTCAGCACGTGGCCGTGTCCGGCAATCTCGGAGAGCGTCACGCTGCGGCTGTAACCAGCCTGATCTGCATAGTCACCAGATTCACCGCGCCACGCGGCTACCGTGGCCGCAATACGTTCGATCACTTCATCAGTCAGCTCCGCCTGCACACGGCTGATCATCGTGCCGAGTTTGCGAGCGTCGATGAATAGCACTTCTCCCTTGCGGGTGGTCTTCTTCTTACAGAGAAACCACAAGCACGCAGGGATCTGCGTGTTGAAAAACAGCTGTCCGGGCAGGGCGATCATTACTTCAACTACATCGGCCTCGACCATTGCTGCCCGGATCACGCCCTCGTTGTTCTGGCTTGAACTCATGCTGCCGTTGGCGAGCACTATTCCGGCCCGACCATTGGGGGCAAGATGGTGGAGCATGTGCTGAAGCCAGGCGTAGTTGGCATTCCCTTGCGGTGGATCTCCATAAACCCAGCGGGGGTCACCTTCGAGACTGCCATGCCACCAGTCGCTGATATTGAACGGAGGGTTGGCAAGGATGAAGTCTGCCCGCAGATCCTGATGCTGGTTCTTCGTGAAGGTGTCGGCAGGTTCCTTGCCAAGGTTGAAGTCGATGCCTCTGATTGCAAGGTTCATCGCCGCCAGACGCCAGGTGGTGGGGTTGGATTCCTGGCCGTAGATGGAGACATCCCCCAGCTTGCCGCCATGGGCTTCGATGAACTTCTCCGACTGTACAAACATGCCGCCAGAGCCGCAGCAAGGGTCATAGACCTTGCCATGGTGAGGAGCGAGTACCGCAACCAGGGTTTTGACGATGCTGGCGGGCGTGTAGAACTGTCCGCCCTTCTTGCCTTCTGCGTTGGCAAACTGCCCAAGGAAGTACTCGTAAACCTGCCCTAGAACATCCCGAGCCTGGCTGGCTTCTTCACCAAAGCCAATGGTGGAAACCAGATCCACCAACTCACCAAGTTTGCCGTCCGGTAGTTGTGCCCGTGCGTAGCGCTTGTCCAGCCCGATCTTCTTCAGGGCTGCGTTCTCGTTTTCGATCAATGCCAGGGCATCATCGATGCGCTTGCCTATGTCCGTCTGCTTGGCGCTGGCCCTGACGGCTTCCCAGCGGGCGGCTTCGGGAACCCAGAAGGCATTGACCTCCTTGTAGTAGTCCCGCTCCTCCAGTTCCTCGGCGAGCATCTGATCGTCGCGCTCATGCAGGAAGTAGTCGTCAGCCTCGTCCTGGAAGCGCCTAGTGAGTTCGGCCCTGCGGGCCGCAAAGCTGTCAGAGATGTACTTGAGGAAGATGAGTCCGAGCACGAGGTGCTTGTACTCTGCTGCATCCATGTTGGCTCGCAGCTTGTCAGCTGCTGCCCAGAGGGTTTTCTTGATGTCGTCCAGCATGTGTGAGGATGAAGCCATACAGGTGTGGCTTCTGCCATGAGAAACCACCAGATTCGGGAGCAGTGCGGTCCGTAAGGTACACGGTGAACAATCGATGGTCCATCAGGTGCCGGATAGTCAGTGCTCGCTGGGTAGTACCTTGCGAATTGATGCACATGGATAGAGTGAACTGCTGCACTCTTTACTGAAGTCAGGAGCTTCTTGAACCGACGAAGGAGGTGAGGAAGGTTGGGTGCTCCACCTCAGAAGTTGTGCTGCAGGTTTGGGCTGCTGAACTGAGCTCGCTTCAGTCTGTGTCCTACTGAGCCAATCTCCAGTTCAATGACGACGATCCTGGAGCTACGCTGAACTTCAAACTACCTTGCTGCGCAAATGATTTGCTTTGGACTGCGGGAGTCCTTGGTTCTTCAGCTTCCGTTCTTCTGCTCTCTATTCATCCTGATACTTGGCCTGACCGTGAGCGGTGGTGTCCAGATCCTGCTGCCTCGGGTTTTCAGAGAGTTACTCGCAGGCCTACGAGGTCTGGACTCACCTGTAGAGAGTGAGAATCCAAACCTCCCCCCCCATGCCCCCAAGTCCGATTTTTGATGCTGTTTTTCCGAACCGATATCAGCCCGATAGAGCACAGAGTTGGAGACCGTTGGTTTGGAGCACGGATTCACGCTGACTCAACGGTTGGCCAGGATGCTTGAAACACATCTCAAGGCGCACACAAAGGGTCAGTCACATCAAGTAGCGGTACTGAACTCAGTCAAGGGGACGATAGGCATTCACGTAAAAGCCCAGAAGAGACGCGCCTTTCGGGTGCTTTTGTGAAGGCTAGAAAGAGGGTAGGAATTGGGCCTTCAGACCGCTGAGTGCCAGTAACTCTGCGCCTTGGAGATACAGGAGAGTGGAGTGAAGGAGAACTTCTTAGAAGTCTGTCTTCACTCGAGTACCGATATGCTAACTCTGCACGATCCAGTTCGAGTAGCTGTATGCAGCCGATACATTAACTGCAGATCTTGAGGGGGGCTATTGGAGTTACTCAGCTTAAAGCACAGATTTGGTGAATCCGAAGGGGATTCTATGCTTCAAGTCTGAAGGGCTGATCCATGAAGTGAGTTTCTTCTCAGAAGTTTGTAGGAAATTTCATTCCTCACCTGCCTATTCGGCTGGCTGTGAGGGTTCTTTGGCATTCACTTGTATGTGATGTGCCGTTATCCAGAAAGGTTGTGTGTGAATACCCTCTCTCATCATCCCGTAACAAAGCAGCAGGTCAAGGATCTGCTTGTTTCGCATCTTTATGGGGCTGCCCAGGATCAGTTCAAAAGGAGGCTGGAGGCCATCATTCGGAAGAACTCACAGGTTCTTTCCAGTAAGCATCTCTCGTTTGTCTACGGCCGCCAGATTTACGCCTGTGAAGACCAGAAGCTGCCCAAGATGATCAATACGCTCATCCCGGAACTCTTTGGAGATATGGATGAATACTTGAAGGACCTACGAGACGTCAGCGAGAGGGAGATCCCGTCTGTTCTGGACTTCATCAGTCAGGTCCTCAATGCATCTAGCAATCTGCATGACTACCTTCGTGTTTTGCCTTCGTGTGTTCATGGGCCAATTCAGCAGCTCATTGATGCCTGCCCTTGCCGGACCAAGACGCTCAAAGACACGGACGTTCAAGAACTGGCGATGTGCAACGCGAAAGCGACTGAGATGCTGAAGCGCAGGTTGGTTGCCAACTTGCTCATCGTTTGAAGTGCCTGAGGTTCTTCGGCGATCCGGCGCATGACCACCTCTGAGATGTGAACCAAGCCGGAAGTTTGGTACCTCGCGCGTAAACTCAGTTGATATACCTAAGTTCACCTAGTAGACAAAGGCCCCCTCCGGGGGCTTTAACGAACTTGTAAAGAGAGGAATTAAGTGAAGAACGAAGTAAAGAGCAGTAGACGAGAAGTCGAGCAAAAGCATTATAAGGTCCGGAGTCTACACTTTTTTAGAACAAAGTAAACAGGCTCGCCTATGGTGGAGGAGGCCACCTCCGGTGGCTCCTGTGGGTTTGTGAAAGAGTTTCATTTGGTAAGGCTAACTTCCAAGTTCACCTTGGTGGGGTTAATGCAACCCCAGCCATCAGCCCAAGAAAAAGCGTTGAAGAGCCGCGCAACCATCTCAAGGCAAACAGCAGGACAGTCTGTCAGGTTTGGCCATGAATGATGCTGTCTATGAGTGCTTTTGGATTGATTTATTTAGAGTGTAGAAGACCCCCTCCGGGGGTGCCCCATGGGCGTAAAAATAGATCGTGTGAAGGTGGAAGCGGAGAGGTGGGTGGTTTTTGGAGTGGTCGCGTAAGAAATTGGATTACGTTCCCATGTAAATAATGTGAAGTAGATCATAGCTTTCATCTGGCTTGCATCTATAGACTCCAAGCCATCAAGTTCGGAGAAGTTGTTAGATGCTAAGAAAGGTAGTTTCAGCCGTCTTGTTGACTACCTGCCTGGGTGGCGCAGCAACCCAGGTTGCCGCAGGCACTTCCTGTGATTCTCCAGTTCGCTGGAACGAAGCCAGTAGATATTCAGGATCCGTTGAATCGTTCTCGGGGCCTGTGGTGGAGGTGGTCCATAGGTCAGACATAAAAGGTGCTCCTACCTGGATCAACGTGGGTAGAGCTTATCCAGATAAAGCCAGGATGACCCTTCTGGTTTGGGGTAAGGATCTTTCTGCATTCGGAGGTTCCCTTCAGCGGCTTCAAGGGAGAACCATCTGTGCCACAGGGAGGATGGGAGTCTACGGCGGAGCAGCTGAAATGGAAGTAAGCAATCCAAGTCAGATTTCGGTGAAGTAAAACTAGAAGAGGAGCAGTTATGCGAGGAGTCGTCCTGGGTGTTTCCTTGGTCTTGATGTCGGCAGTCTCTTGGGCCGGATGTGTTGGTCCAGTGATCAATGGGCAATGCACAACTGGGGTCTATCTTAGAGGTCATGGAGATGACGACAGCTACAGAGGATCTTCAGGGCAGCAGTATCAATACAATCGAAACAATCCTGTAGACAACAACAGATACAACGTCGATTTGGAAGCTCAGCGCAGAGATCAACTTAATCCTTACAACGTGGGCAGTTCCCGTGATCGAATGCAAGGCCAACGTGGTGGTGGTATTTGGGAGGAGTAACTGATGTTTGCTCGAAGATTTATAGAACAGATAGGCATCATGAAGTCGGCGAAGTATCTATTATGTATTGGGATACTCACCCCATCACTAGGTATGGGGCAGTCTGCCGAAGAGAATTCCAGTCAATGGATTCATATACAACAAACAGAGGATGGCGTTATCTCTTTGAAAAAAGGCTCTCTTAGAGTAGAAAAAAGTAAAGGAGGGGCTCAAGAGGCTATGTGGATTACACGGTGGGTTTCTCCTAAGAAGGGGAGTAGTGTTCATTTTGCAATAATGAAGATCCCCATGGAGGCCTGCTTTAATGGTTATGGGAAAATCATTGAAACGGATATGGCGGGTAAATTTACAGGCTCTTACGATTATGTGGAACAGGGTGGTAATGTGATTTCAGCTATTGGCTGGGCAGTTTGTCAGGCAGCAAAAACACCTTAGCTGAAATACTTTGATTTATAAGAGGAGGCGAGTGAGTGAGAAAAAAGGAGAGCCAAAGCTCTCCTTTTTTGTTTTAGGGTGATCTCCTTTCTTGGTAAGCCCCATGTGCTGCTTTCAAAGTCTTTTGGGTTTGCCTGTTGTCGAGCGTTTCTTTTTTGTGATTCATTAAACCGCCCGGAGGGCGGCTTGATCACTGTCTTAAGTACGTGATGAGGTCTCGCAAGATACTCTCCAGCTGCTGAAGCCTTCAATTTTCTTGCTCTGACTCTTGATGTCGGTGCCGAGCAAAGGGTGTCATGACTGTGCCCGTGCGTCAGTCAGAAAGCCTGTGGTGCCGTTCTAAATGAGGCAATCTGAACGGTCAGGTTCCGGCTAAATCGTCGAATTGAAGTGGTCTCCATGGCTGTTTGTTGAAGGTTCAAAGTCGATGGGTAGATGTTTTGGGTGCGGCCAGGCTGGTTATAGTTTGGCCTGAGGATTCCCCAGGTTTTACTTCATATTAGATCGCGGTCAGTTACTGGCCCGTCCTCCGTAACTTCTCCCTTTGGGAGTGCATTTTTCCGGGAGCCCATGTGGCTCCCTTTTTCATTTGGAGAAGAGAATAAGTGTCTGACCAAGACAAGTTCATGGCTGCCCTGCATCTGTCCAATGGCGGCCTCCTTGAGAAGTTCATGCCCATCGACCAGCGCTTCATGCTCAAAGAGCAGCTGAAGAGCGAGGAAGGGGTAGGTGTTGCACAAGCCGTCCTCCGGACGGTGCATCGAATCCTTGCCACACCCCTCACGTACCAGACCGACCACATCCACATGCCCGAGAAGATGGTGCATCTGCACTACTGCCGAGGCGGTGTGGATGCCTGGATCGTCGAGCGGGACATAGGAGATGCCCTGGACCCCAACCACCCCCTTTCCGGTATCGGAGATCAGCTCCAGGCCTTTGGCAAGTGCGATGTCTTCGGAGGTGGCTGGTGGGATGCGGAGTGGGGCTACGTGAGCATCCAATCCCTGATTGAGGCTGGCGTTGAGCTGGATCTCCACTGGGAGCCCAAAACCACGAAGGAGATCTATTGATTACTGAAGCCAAGAGTATCTGTGAGCCCTGTATTTGTAGGGTGAAGCAGCGATTGCGATGCTAGGTGGAGAGGTCAGTTAAGTTCGAACGAATGTGTAGGTCACCTCTGTGGTTCCAGAGCGTTTAATTTCCGCGTTTTGATTAAGGATTCAGCGAATAGATTTGATCACTCTGACAAGGAGTAAATAATGAGTTTTCTGACGGCCGCTTTCTTGATGGATAAGTACGGCCCCCTCCTCACCGAAGAGCAACTGGGTGAGGTGCTCCACATGGAGCCGGGGACAATCCGAAACCAACGGGGATCCGGTGCTCTTGGCATCCCCTTCATCAAGCAGGCCCGCACTCCGCTGTACCACGCGGAGGATGTGGCCAAGCATATTGATCAATTGAGGTTAAGAGGGGGCTGATTTGTAGCCCCCTTTTTATTTAACTACGGCCGACTGGGCTGTGGCTGTGAGTGAGAGCTCACGTAACGGACCGGTCAGCTTCTTTATCCAGAGATATACATGACTGAAGTCCAAGACAAAGTAACTGAACAGCAGATGGCCGAGATTCTCGGCACCACCAACCGTGCTCTGCAGAGTCGCAGAGCACGCAAACAAATCCCTGAATGGGTTTGGACCCGACAGGGCCGGCTCATCTATTACAGCAAATCGAGGTATGACCAATGGCAAGAAAGTCTGTGGGGCTTCCCACCGGAGTTGAACTCCGAAATGGAGTGCTCCGTATCCGTTTCTCCTGGAACGGAAAGCGTTGTTCCGAAACAGTCCCGTTCCCCCCGACCCAGGCAGGTATCACGTCCGCAGCACGTCTTCGCAATCAGGTAGTCAGCCTGATCGAACATCAACTCTTCGATGGAGCCAAACACGCAGAGCTGTTTCCCGACTCCACCAATGTCGCACACGTAGTGAGTCAGGCAGGCCAGAGCTTTGGGGAGTACGCCCAGATCTGGCTGAACAGCCGAAGCATCACCGAGGGAACGCGAAGGGGCTACAAGACCTGTCTCAATACCTGGTGGATGCCCAAGCTGGCCATCGTCCCGATGAAGCAGATCACTACCGTGTTCCTTCGGAAGCTCTTGGCCGAGATCAAGTGGAAGTCCGATGGGGTCAAGCGCAACGCCATGACCAAGCTCTCCACCATCCTGGCTTCAGCAGTGCAGGATGGGATCCTCCCTGAGAATCCGATGGAGGGGCTGGAGCAGCCTAGGCGAACCAAGAAGGATCCGGACCCCTTCACCATCGATGAGGCGGACAGGATCATCGAGCACATCTACAAGGAGCCCCACTGGCCCACCCAGATCTATGGGGCCTACTTCGAGTTCGCCTTCTACACCGGCATGCGGCCAGGAGAGATCCTGGCCCTGCGCTGGGATGAGGTGGATCTGGTCAATAAGACGGCGCATGTCTGCCGTGTGGTGGCCCTGGGTGAGGTGCATGAACGAACCAAGACCCATGAGGATCGGTACGTGCTCCTCAACGACCGCGCCTTGCATGCCCTCCAATTTGCCAAGGAGTACGCCGCCAGGCGCTTGAAAGGGGAGACAGCGTTGAAGGAACTCCCCTACTGCTTCCCGCCCAGCAAGAACTCCGAGTTCGTGAAGGACACCAGTGATCTGCACCTGCGCTGGAAGGCTAGGCTCAAGGAACTGGGGATACGCTACCGTCGCCCTTATAATGCACGCCATACATACGCAACCTACTGCCTGATGGCAGGCATGGCTCCGGCGTTCATTGCTAAACAACTCGGTCACTCAGTGCAGATTCTTCTCTCCACCTACGCCCGCTGGCTTGACAGCAGCAACGACTGGATCGAGATGGAGAAACTGAAGGTTGCCCCAAAAATGCCCCAAGCCTGATGCTGAGACAAAAAACTTCTTAAGGAATCAATGCTTTGCTTATAGCCAACAATATTACCATGCAGTTTGGGGCCAAGCCCCTGTTCGAGAACGTTTCCGTCAAGTTTGGTGACGGCAACCGCTACGGTCTGATCGGCGCCAACGGGGCCGGCAAGTCCACCTTCATGAAGATCCTGGCCGGGGTGCTTGAGCCGACCGCCGGTAATGTGGCCCTTGATAGTGGCGAGCGCATGGCCTTCCTGCGCCAGGACCAGTTTGGCTACGAGGATGTACGGGTGCTCGACGTGGTGATGCAGGGCCATGCGGAGATGTGGGCCTGCATGCAGGAGAAGGACGCGATCTACGCCAATCCGGAGGCCACCGAAGAGGATTACATGAAGGCCGCCGAACTGGAGGGCCACTTCGCCGAGTACGACGGCTACACCGCCGAGGCGCGTGCAGGTGAACTGCTCCACGGGGTGGGTATCCCTACCGAGCAGCACGGGGGCCTGATGCGCGAAGTGGCGCCGGGCTGGAAGCTGCGGGTGCTGCTGGCCCAGGCCCTGTTCGCCAATCCGGACATCCTGCTGCTCGACGAGCCGACCAACAACCTGGATATCAACACCATCCGCTGGCTGGAAGACGTGCTCAACGAGCGCAACTCCACCATGATCATCATCTCCCACGACCGTCACTTCCTGAATCAGGTGTGTACCCACATGGCGGATCTGGACTACGGCCGTATCCAGGTGTGGCCTGGTAACTGGGACGATTACATCGAGGCGTCCACTCAGGCCCGGGAGCGCCAGTCCAGCGCCAACCAGAAGGCCAAGGAGAAGGTTCAGGAACTGCAGGAGTTCGTACGCCGCTTCTCGGCGAACAAGTCGAAGGCCCGTCAGGCCACCAGCCGCGCCAAGCAGATCGAGAAGATCAAGATCGAGGAGTTCAAGCCCTCCAGCCGCCAGTACCCGTGGATCCGCTTCGATTACGACGAGAAGGACAAGCTGCACCGCCAGGCCGTCGAGATCGAGAACCTCACCTTCGGCTACGATCCGGCCAACCCGATCATCAAGAACTTCACCTTCACCGCCGATGCCAATGACCGCATCGCCATCATCGGTGAGAACGGCATCGGCAAGACCACCCTGCTGAAGCTGCTGGTGGGCACCGGCCTGCACGGCCTGGCACCCCAGTTCGGCACCATCAAGTGGGCGGAGAAGGCCAAGCTCGGCTACTACGCCCAGGATCACGCTGAGGATTTTGCCAGCGGCGAGAACCTCACCGACTGGATCAGCGGTTATGTGCGTGAAGGCGGTTACGAAGGGGATGACGCCGAGACCCTGATCCGCGGCACCCTGGGCCGTCTGCTGTTCAAGGGCGACGACGTGAAGAAGTCGGTCAAGGTGATTTCCGGCGGCGAGCAGGGCCGCATGCTGTTCGGCAAGCTGATGCTCCAGCGCAAGAACGTGCTGCTCCTCGACGAGCCGACCAACCACATGGACATGGAGTCCATCGAGTCCCTCAACTCGGGCATCGCCGATTTCGGCGGTACCCTGTTCTTCGTGTCCCACGACCGCGCCTTCGTGTCGTCGATCGCCACCCGCATCCTCGAGATCCGTGGCCCCGGCGACATCGTGGATTATCGCGGCACCTACGAGGAATACCTGTCCAGCCAGGGTATCCAGTAAGGAGCTTCGCCGTGGCCGGGAAGAGGCGTGCTGTCGAGTTCCGGATTTCCGGTCTGGTGATCCTCACCATTGTCTTCGGGCTGCTGGCGGATGCCCGGGGAGGCTCCCTGGCCCAGCCTCTAGTGTCCCTATGGACCTGGGGGCTGGCGGCCCTGATCTTTGTCCGTGCCAGTGCTGAGCTGCGCTTGCGCATGCTGGCCTGTCTGGCGATTGCGACCCTGGGGGAAGGGGTGCTGTCCCTGGCCTGGGGTCTATACGACTATCGCCTGGGCAATCTGCCCCTCTTCGTCCCTCCCGGGCACGCTCTCCTTTACTGGCTGGGCGTGCAGTTGGCGCCCCGTCTCCCGGGGCGCTTGTTGTCCTTGATTCCGTGGCTTGCGGTCCTCGGCGTGGGCGCGTTGGCCCTGGCCCGGGTGGACTGGCTGGGGGTGCCCCTGCTCGCCGTTTTCCTGCTTTGCATGCGCTACGGACCGGCACCACGCCTTTACGCGACCATGTTCCTCCTCTCCCTGCTCATGGAGCTGTGGGGTACCTGGCTGGGGAACTGGAGCTGGCGCAGTCTGGCTCCAGGGGTGGGCTGGCCGGTGGGCAACCCACCCCTGGCTGCTGGGGCTTTTTACTGTGTGCTGGATCTGCTCAGTGAGGCGGTCCGCCGCCGCTCCGGGCGGGTACCTGCCTGAGGGCATGCGCCGTCAGGCGGTGCCGGACAGCACCTTGTGGGCGGCCCGGTCGCCCCAGTGGGCGGCTTCTTCGAACACCGAATAGCCGGACAGGTCCGAATGAGCGAATAGGATGGTACCGTCGGCCGCCTGCAGCGCTGCCAGGCCCGGGTTGGTCAGGGTCCCCGGTGCGGCGGCGGCCATGCCGTGGCCGCGCACGGTGATCTCCACCGCCTGGGTCCGGCGCCACATCTCCCACACCCCGTAGGCCTGATGCAGATCGCTGACCGCCAGGTCGAAGAGGGTGTCGGCGGAGGCCGTGGCGAGCCAGGCACGGGCCTCCCGGGCGGGCTGGGAGGCCAGGGTCCGGTAGGTGGTGAATACGGTCCGGGCTGGCCGGGCGGCGCGGATCCACTGGTGGGTGGCCACCACCCAGCCCAGCCCTGGACTGCCGTGGATCACATTGTCCCAGGCGAGGGGGGTGTCTCCCGTTTCGACGGGGAAGCCGTCGAGCAGGAAGTTCGCCACCAGCCAGGGCGCCTGGAGGGGTAAGTGTTGGCTCGGATCGCAGCCATGACGGCGCAGGTCCAGCAGCCGGGCGGTCACGTGCAGGGGGGTGGCACAGATGACCCGGCGGGCCCGGATGCGCAGCGGGCCGTCCGGCGTCGTGACCAGGATGCGGACATCCGCTCCGTTCTCTTCCACTGTCAGGGCCGTGCCAGCCCGCTGGCAGTGGGCGGGAATCCTGGCCCGGAGGCCCCGGGCGAGGGGTGCCAGCCCGTCGGGCCAGGTCAGCACCGCCCCTTCTTCTGCATTCGTGGCCTGGCCGTTCCGGCTGGCGAAGTAGTGCAGGCCGAACCAGGCCGAGACCTGAGTGGGTCCGGCGCCGTATTCATCCCTGCAGATGTAGTCTAGCCAGGCCAGCAGGCTGGGGGCGGTGTAGTCCTCCGCCCGGAGCCAGGCGGCGAAGGTCTGGCGGTCGAGGGCCTGCCAGGCCGGATCGGTGGAGGAGGCGGTCCGCGGTACGGCGAACACCCGCCGTCCGTCCTGGCCGCGGCGTCCACCCAGCTGCGCCATGGTGGCCAGGAAGCGCCGGTGCTGGGTGGCTTCCCCGGGCGTGACATGGTCGGTGGGCAGCAGGCCTTCCCGCCATTCACCGGCGAACAGGAGGCGTTCTGCAGGGGCATGGACCAGGCAGTCCTCCCGGTAGCGGGGCCGTTCCCCCGCAGGATCGGATTCGAGGATGCCCTGCTCGGCCAGGATCTCCCGCACGACTGTCGATTCCCGGGAGGGCAGGGGAAGGTAGTGGGCGCCCCGGGGGTGCGGGATCCCATCCAGTTGTCCGCCCGCCGCATTACCGTCGGGTTCGGGGCCGTTGATCAGCAGGAAGTCCGGATGCTCGGCTTGTGCCAGGCGCCAGGCAGCGGTGAGGCCGGCGATGCCGCTGCCGAGGATGGCCACCCCGGTGTGTATTTCCTCCCGGGCGTCGGGCAGTGCAGTCCTGTCCCGCAGGGTGTGGCCTTCGGCCATGCCCGGGCGCAGCACCCGGATGGGGATGCCGCGACGGGCCAGGCTGGCTCTGTCCAGGCAGCCTGGCAGGGTCAGCGCCAGGCTGCCGCTGCCGGTGGCCGCCAGGAAGCTCCGGCGTCGCATCAGCGCACCACCCGGTTCCAGTCCTGCTGGAAGTAGTGCACCAGGCGTTGGCTGTTGAGGTGGTTGGGCTCTACCTCCCGGCGCCCCATGTCCGGCGGAAACTGGAACATCAGCCGGGTGGTCTCCCTGTCCAGGTAGCGGGTGGGAACGCTGTAGTGTTCGGGAGGCGCATAGCCGGGGTGGCGGGTGGCGAGGTTGAAGCCCCACTCGCCGAAGGACGGGACGTGGGCGTGGTAGGGGTGGGTGTGAAAGCCGGCCTCCCGCAGGGTGGCGTCGATGCACCAGAAGCTGAGGGGGGCGAACCATGGGGAGGTGGACTGCACCACCAGCATGCCCCGCTCAGACAGGTGCCGCCCCATCAGCCGGTAGAGGGGCACCGAATAGAGCTTGCCGAGACCAAAGCTGGAGGGATCGGGAAAGTCGGCGATGATCAGGTCGAACACCTCGCTGCCCGCTTCCAGCCACTGGCCGGCATCGGCATTGATGACCGTCACCCGGGAATCCGTCAAGGCGCCGCCGTTGAGGGCTGCGAGCTCGGTGTTGCGGGAGAACAGACCCGTCATCTCGGGGTCCAGGTCCACCAGCACGACCTGCTCCACCTGCGGGTGCTTGAGGATTTCCCGCACGGCGAGCCCGTCACCGCCCCCCAGCACCAGTACCGAGCGGGCGTGGGGCAGGCGCTGCAGGGCCGGGTGTACCAGGGCTTCGTGGTAGCGGTGCTCGTCGCGGCTGGAGAATTGCAGGTTGCCGTTGATGTGCAGCCGGGTGTCGTCCTTCCAGCGGGTGACGACGATGCGTTGGTAGGGGGTGGTGGTGGCGTAGAGGATTTCATCGCCGAACAGCCCCTGTTCGGCCCAGCGGGTCAGGCGTTCGGCGTAAGCCAGACCCCCGGCCAGCAGGCACAGCAGCACCAGGCCCCGCAGCAGGCGGCCGCGCAGGTCGGGCACCTGCAGGCGGAAGTGCCACAGGGTCCACAGGGCGACGGCCACGTTGGTCATGCCGAACAGGAAGGCGGTACGCGACAGGCCCAGCTGGGGCGCCAGAACCAGCGGGAACAGCAGGGACACGGCCAGGGCCCCCAGATAATCGAAGGTCAGCACCCGGCTCACCAACTCGCTGAAGGGGGCCTGGCGGGCATGCAGCACCCGCATCACCAGCGGGATTTCCATGCCCACCAGCACACCGATGAGGAACACCAGGGCATACAGTACGGTGCGGAATGGGACGGACAGCCAGGCGAAGAGCAGGAACAGCAGGGTGGCCGACACGCCCCCCAGCAGGCCCACCAGCAGCTCGATGTCGATGAAGCGGGCCAGCACGTCCCGGTCATCCACGTACTTCGACAGGTGGGAGCCAACCCCCATTGCAAAGAGGTAGCAGCCGATGATCGACGAGAACTGCAGCACCGAGTCGCCCAGCAGGTAGCTGGAGAGGGCGCCGGCGATCAGCTCGTAGGCCAGCCCGCAGGAAGCGACGACGAAGACCGACAGGATCAGCAGGCGGTCGGAAAGGCGGGGGGCGGAAGCGGGAAAGGGCGCGTCGGACATGGCTGCGGACTCTACCCGGAAAGCGCTTGCAGGGCACCGGAAATGCTGGCTAAATGCGCCGGCCAGCAGCCCAGTACACCGAGGACCCCTCATGGACGCCGCCATCAATTACCTGATCCATCTCGTTTCCGGCGTCGCCATGGTCGCGGTATTCACGGCGATTTACCTGTGGGTGACGCCCTTCTGTGAACGCAGCCTGATCCGGCAGGGAATGGTGGCGCCGGCCCTGTCCCTGGGTGGGGCAGTGCTGGGTTTCTCCCTGACCGTCGCCTCCAGCATCCTCCACAACGACAGCTACGAGCGTTTCCTGCTGTGGAGCCTGAGCGGCCTTGTGGTCCAGGTGCTCACCTACGCCCTCGTGTCCCGCCTGTTCCCGCGCCTGCCCGACGCGCTGGCCGGCAACAACGTGGCCGCGGGGACGACCATCGGCACCGCGGCGCTGGTGGTCGGGGTGATCAACGCTGCCTGCATGTCCTGAAGCCGTCCAATTCCCCAGATCTTTCCGGAGTGAGCCCATGAGTCTCGGATCCTTCATCAAGAAGCAATTCATCGATGTCCTCCAGTGGAACGAGGAGAGTGACGGCACCCTGGCCTGGCGCCACCCCATGGAGGATTTTGAGATCCAGTACGGGGCCAGCCTGACGGTACGCGACAGCCAGATGGCCGTCTTCGTAAACGAAGGCCAGGTGGCCGACGTGTTCGGGCCGGGCATGTACCGGCTCACCACCCAGACCATCCCGGTACTCACCAACCTGAAGAACTGGGATAAGCTCTTCGAGTCTCCCTTCAAGTCCGACGTCTATTTCTTCAGCACCCGCCTCCAGCTGGGGCGCAGGTGGGGGACGCCCCAGCCCGTCACGATCCGTGACAAGGATTTCGGGATGGTCCGCCTGCGGGCCTTCGGCATGTACTCCTACAAGCTGGCCGACCCGCGGAAATTTTTCACCGAGATCAGTGGTACCCGGGCCGAGTACACCGTGGATGAACTGGAGCAGCAACTGCGCAACCTGATCGTCGCCACCATGAGCGCGACCCTGGGGGGCGCGGACGTGCCCTTCGCGGACATGGCCGCCAACCAGCTGCTGCTGTCCGACCGGATGTGCGAGGCGATGACGCCCACCTTCGAGCGTTACGGCCTGACCCTGGACAATTTTGCAGTGGAGAGCATCTCCCTGCCCGAAGAGCTGCAGAAGGCCATCGATGCCCGGATTTCCATGGGAATGGTTGGGGACCTGGCCAAGTACACCCAGTTTCAGGTCGCCCAGTCGGTGCCTCTGGCGGCCCAGAACGAAGGGGGGCTGGCGGGAGTGGGTGCCGGTCTGGCCGCGGGTCTGGGCATGGGGCAGGTGATGATGGAGACGATGCGGGGTGGTACGTCCTCCACGCCGCTGGCAGCGCCATCCCCAACCGCCGTCGATGAGCCGGAAGCCCGGCTGGTCAAGCTCAAGACCCTGCTCGACAAGGGTCTGGTAACCCAGCAGGACTACGATGCGGCCAAGGCCGAGATCCTGAAGAAACTGATCGGCTGACGTCCGGGTGTTCACCCTCGCCTGTCCTGGTTGCGGGGCGGAAGTCGCCTTCCGCTCTCCCACCTCCGCGATGGCGGTCTGTGCTTACTGTCACAGCACCGTCGTTCGGGAGGGGGACGCTGTGCGGGATGCGGGGAAGATGTCGGCGGTGCTGGAGGACCATTCTCCGATCCAGATCACCACCGCCGGGATGTACGCCGGCCAGGCCTTCGGGGTGGTCGGACGGATTCAGCTGCGCTACGACGACGGTTTCTGGAACGAGTGGTACATCCTCTTCGACGATGGCCGGGCCGGCTGGCTGTCGGACGCGTCGGGCCAGTATGCGGTCACGCTGGACGACGGGATTGCCGAAAATGCGCAGCCCTTTGGGCGACTGGTGCCGGGGGGACGCTATCGTCACGATGGTCAGACCTACTCATTGGCTGATTTGCGGACGGCCCGGTGCACGGGGGGTGAGGGGGAGTTGCCGTTTGTGGTCGGACCCGGATGGGAGGCCCGGGTTGCGGATTATCGCCAGGCCCACCGTTTTCTCACCCTGGATTATTCCGACAGCCCGAAGCCCCGGCGTTACATGGGCAAGGCGGTGGGGCTCGAGGATCTCAAGTGCCAGTTGCTGCGCGCGCCAGAGCAGATCCGCAGGAGTGCTGGTCATTTGCGGGGGGAAGCATCGACCCTGGCCTGCCCCGCCTGCGGAGCGTCGATCCACTGGCGTCCGGCGGTTGCGGCCCATTTGCACTGCCCGGCCTGCGGTACCGTCAGCGAGGCCACCACCAGCACGCTGGAGGTGATGGATGCAAGCCGTCGGGAAGCCCTGGCGGATACCAGTCTGGCCCTGGGAGATCAGGCCCGCTTCGATGGGCAGGACTGGATGCTGATCGGCCTGCTCCGGCAGCGGGAGACGGACAGCGACGAGACCTGGACCGAATATCTGCTGTATTCCCTGAGCGGGCGTTTCCTGTGGCTGGTGGAGTCGTCCCTGGGCTGGGACAAGGTCCAGGTGCTGGATACCTGGCCGGAGGCGGTCTCTGCCAGTGCCGTGACCCTCGATGGAGTGGCCTTCACCCGCCTGCAGGCTTATGGTGCCGAAGTGGTGTACGCGGCGGGCGCCTTCAACTGGCGGGTCCGGGTCGGCGATCGGGTCAGCCTCACCGATTACCGCCGGGTGGGGCGTGGCATCCTGTGCTGTGAACGTAGTAGGGCGGAGATCACCTGGTCCATGGCCCAACGGGTGCCTGCCAGTCAGGTGGATGGCTGGTTTGCCAAGGGCGGCGCGCTCGCTGCCCATGCCACGCAGGAGCTGAAGGTGCCGGCGGAGGTGGCAGCACCCGAGGTCCTGCGCCCCCTGGCCTGGATCTTTTCAGGGGTGCTGCTGCTGATCAATGTTCCCCTGTCCTTCATGGGAGGCGTGTCCAGCTGGATCATCACCTTGCTGGCCCTGGCGGTGCTCTGGCTGCCGCTCCACACCGACTGGTTCGAGCCACGGGAATGAGCCGCTGGGGTTATGTGATCTTCGGGCTGGTGGTGGTGTTTGTAGCCACGCTCATCAATCTGGACACCCGGGGGAGTTCGGGCAGCTCCAGCCGTGGCTGGAGCAGTGGTTCCGGGAGCAACTGGTCGTCGGGAGGGGGGCACAAGTGAGTCCGCTGGCCCGGCACGAACCCCGCGGACGGCATCTGCTGGCGGACTTCCACGGAGTGGCGGCCAGGCTGCTGCAGGATGTGTCGGCCATCGAGGTCTTGCTGAGGGAAGCGGCCAGGGCCGCTGGAGCCACGCCGGTGGGCGGTTATTTCCATCCTTTCGGGCCTGGCCTGGGGGTCACCGGCGTGCTGCTCCTGCAGGAGTCCCACATCAGCATCCACACCTGGCCCGAGCATGGGTTTGCGGCAGTGGATGTATTCATGTGCGGCCAGGCCCGGCCGGAGCGGGCTGTCGCCGTGATCGAAATGGCGCTCCACCCGGGATCCGTCACGCATCGGGAAGTGTCCCGGGGCTAAACTGCGGATCGTTGCCATTCCTGTCGTTCCGCTCATGACTCCGATAGCCGTTCCCCTGGCCCAGGCCTACAGGCTTCTCAATCACGGTCCCACCGTGCTCGTATCGTCTGCCCACGCCGGCCGGCGCAACGTGATGGCCGCCGCCTGGAGCATGCCCCTGGATTTTGATCCTCCCAAGGTGGCGGTGGTGATCGACAAGAGCACTCTGACCCGGACACTGATCGAGGCGTCCGGCGAGTTCGTGCTGGCCGTGCCGACCCGGGCCCTGGCCGAGACCACGCTGGCGGCAGGGTCCTGTTCCGGGCGGGACGGGGACAAATTTACTGCCCTGGAGTTCGATACTTTGCCGGCCAGCCGGGTGGCTGCGCCGCTGCCGGCAGGTTGCATTGCCTGGCTGGAGTGCCGGGTGCTGGACGAGCCCCATCTCCAGCGCACCTATGATCTGTTCCTGGCCGAGGTGGTGCTGGCCTGGGCTGACCCGGAAGTGTATTCCGAAGGGCGCTGGCATTTTCCGGCAGACGGCCGACGCAGCATCCACTATGTGGCGGGGGGCCAGTTCTTTGCCACAGGGGATGCTTTTGAGGTGGAGAGGTCAAAGGGATCGTGAGCGGAGGGCATCGGATGGCAGCATGCGCCATAAAATTGTGCACTGCACAAAATAATCCTTGCATTGTTCTTTGTTGCAGTGCAACATTAAGCCATACCGAAATTTAATTCGGTGATCGCAACCCACCCCACTGAGGAGATCATCATGTCCCTGACCCCCGAGCAAATCATTGCCACCGCCAAAACCAACGCCGATGCTGGCCTGAAGAGTGCTTCCAGCTTCGTGAACACCCTGTTTGTCGCTGTTGAGCGTATTTCCAGCTTGAACCTGGCCACCGCCCGTGGCGCCTTTGATGACGGCATCGCCTTCTCCAAGGCAGTCCTGGCCGCCAAGGATCCCAAGGCCCTGGCCGCCCTGAACCTGGCTGCCATCACCCCGGCCGTCGAAAAGTCCGTGGCCTATGGCCGCAGCCTGTCCGACATTTCCGGCGACACCCAGGAAGAGCTGACCAAACTGGTCGAGGCCGAGGCTGCTGCCCTCTCCAAGAGCATCGACGTGACTCTGGAAGGTGTGTTCAAGAACGCTCCTGCCGGTTCCGAGCCCGCCATCAAGGCGGTCAAGACGGCCATCGCCAACGCCAGCTCCGCCTACGAAGGTGCCCAGAAGGCCGCCAAGCAGGTTGCTGCTGCCGCGCAGGCCAGCGTTGAAAAGGCCACTGCCGTGGCCGTCGAGAACGTGGATAAGGGTGCCAAGGCTGCTGCCTCTGCCCTGAAGGTCGCCTGACCTTCCCGCCATCCTCCGGGATGACTGAAGAGGTCGCCGCAAGGCGGCCTTTTTGCTGTTGGTGTGCGCGGATGCACTGCGGCCAGAGGTCGTGTCCTGCCCGAGCTCAGGAGGGCTTGCGGTGGGCAAAGCTGCGCTGTGCCGCATCCAGGGCTTCAAGGCCTGTCTTTACCCGCGCGTCGAGCCCGGCGGGCGTCTGTCCGGTCAGCAGTGACAGAGCTTCATCCACCGTGGCGACTGCCCATACATGGAAGCGTCCGGCACGAACCGCAGCCACCACCTCTTCCGAGAGCATCAGCTGGTGACGGCTGGGTGCCGGGATCAGTACGCCCTGCTCCCCGTCCAGTCCCCGGGCCTGGCACAGGGCGAAAAAGCCTTCCACCTTGTCGTTGATGCCGCCCACCGGCTGAACCATACCGAACTGGTTCACTGATCCGGTCACCGCCAGCCCCTGGCGGATCGGCAGTCCGCCAATGGCTGACAGCAGGGCGGTCAACTCGGCCAGTGAGGCGCTGTCGCCTTCGATGCCTCCATAGGATTGTTCAAATACCAGGCTGGCCCGCAGGGACAGGGGCTGGCTGCGGCCATGCCGGTGGCCCAGGAAGGCCGTCAGGATCAGGACGCCCTTGGAGTGGATCGGCCCGCCCATCTTCACTTCCCGTTCAACATCCAGCACCTCTCCGTCGCCGGGCCGGACGGTGGCGGTGATGCGGACCGGATGGGCAAAGGTGGCCTCTCCGAGGGGGACGACGGCCAGCCCGTTAACCTGACCCACATGGCTCCCCGTGCAGGCGACCAGCAACTGACCGCGCAGGATGGCGTCGAGGGCATGTCGGCGGAAGTGTTCGTTGCGCCGGCGGCGGGCGGCCAGGGCCTCTTCCACGTGGCCGCGTCCTACATGGAGGGCATCCGCCCGGGCGGCAAAGTGGTCGGCTTCCCGCATCAGGTCGTTCACTGGCTGGGTACGTGCTGACAGGCGCTCCCCATCCTCGGCCAGCCGGGCCGAATGTTCGATGATGCGGGCCACGGCGGCCGCGGTGAAGGGCCGCAATCCATCCCGGCGGGCCAGAGTCGCGATCAGCCGGGCATACGCGGAAGTGTTCTCCGCGGAGCGGACGATCTCACTCTCCAGGTCAGCGTTGATCCGGAACAGGGCAGGAAAGTCCGGATCATGCTGGCTGAGGAGGTAGTAGATGAGGCGTTCCCCGATGAGCACCACCTTCAGGGTCAGGGGCATGGCTTCCGGTTCGATCTGAACGGTGCTGCCCAGGCCGAGCAGATCGGACAGGGATTCGATGCGTACCGCTGCGGCGGTCAGACTGCGCTTGAGTCCCTCCCAGGCATAGGGCTGGCTGAGCACTTTCAGGGCGTCGAGAACCAGGAACCCCCCGTTGGCCCGCTGCAGGGCTCCGGCCCGGATCAGGGTGAAATTGCTCATCAGGGTGCCCATGTGCACCATGTGCTCGATGTGTCCCACCAGATTCTGCAGGGTCGGGTGGTCTTCCCAGACCACTGGCCGCTGGCCGTCGGCCGGGTTTTCCACGAGCAGGTTTACCAGGTAGCGCTGAACGGTGATCATCCCGGAGTAAGTGGTGGTCTCCGTGTCACCTTCACTGTGGGTAGACTCCCGCAGGGACTCCCCGCTGTCGAGGATGTCCTGCAGCACGCCGTCCAGGTAGGTCTGCACGACCGGCAGGTCATCAAAGCGTTTTCTGAGGTCGGCGACCAGATGGGTGACGGTGACCTGAAGGGCTTCTCTTCCCGCCTCGCGGATCCGTTGCTGGAGGCACCGGCGCATCCGTGGAAAGTCGTTCATGGTTTCATGGAAACGTTCCCGCAGGCTGCGCGTGTGGCTCTGCAGTGTCTGCTGACGCTCTTCCGGCAGGGCCGAAAACTCTTCCGGATTCATCGGGCTTTCGTCATCCTTCATCGGTACGAAGGCGAAGCCACCCGGGGTGCGCACCAGCACGACACCTTGTCCCAGAGCTTCCTGGGCGAGGGCCTGCAGAGCAGCTTCTTCCTGCTGCTTTTCTTCGTCCTGCATGGCTTCAAGGCGTCGCCGGTAGTCGTCGCTCTCGAATACCGCTGCGATGGCCGGAATCAGTTCCTCGACGAAGTGCTGCATCGCGTCCCGGAATCCGGCCCCACGGCCACAGGGGAGGCGCAGCAGGCGTGGGTGTTCCGGGGCGGAGAAGTCGAAGACGTAACACCAGTCTGCGGGCATTGTCCCTTCATGACGCTCTTCTTCCAGTAGCTGGCGCACGATGGCGTGGCGGCCGCTACCCGGTTCGCCCAGCACGAAGAGGTTATACCCCGGATGGTGCATGTCCAGGCCCATGTGGAGGGCCTCCACCGCCCGTTGCTGGATCTGCCCGGGGGGCAGGTCGGCCAGCTCGTCACTGGTCACGAAGCCCAGGTCGTCCGGGATACAGGTGACGTAAAGGGCTTCGGGAGGAAGGGCGGTGGGTAAGGGCATGGGGAGACCTCGCGGGGAACCGTGCCTCCAGCATAACCCTGGAAACGGCAGTTGACCCCTTTCCGTAACCTCAAGAACTGCCTGAATACAGGCTTTTGTACCTTCGCCGACGTTCACCCGGAGGGCGGCCCTGCCACTCGCCCGCTGGCACGCCTCGACGGGCTCCTGGCTTTGTGGCTCCTCTGCAGGCATGGGCCTGCCGCGTTGTCGCTTCGCGTCAGAGACCCGCTCAGAAGCACTCACAAGCGCCTCCAACTGCCGTTTCCAGGATGATCCGTCCCCGCGGGGTCGGCCACTCGTCCGGTCTGCCTTGCGCCTGGCCGATGGGCGGGCCACCATGGCAGCATGGGCCCCGGGTGCCGGTGGCCGTTTTCCCTTTGTGCGAAGGAGCGTTCCATGCCCACCACTTCTCTGCAGGACCGTGCCATCGGCGCGTTGATGGGGGCCTTCATCGGTGATGCCCTGGCCCTGGGCCCCCACTGGTACTACGATCTGGAACAAATGCGGGCTGACTACGGGCCGTGGATCAGGGAGTACACCACGCCCCGCCCTGACCGTTACCACGCTGGTCTCAAGGCGGGACAAGCTTCCCAGTCCGGTCTTCTGCTGGCTCTGACTCTGGACTCCCTGGTGGCCTGCGGCGGATATGACGAAACGGATTTCTGTCGCCGCCTGGATCAGGACTTCTTTCCCCTGGTGGATGGTTCGCCCATGGCGGGCCCTGGCGGGTACACCAGCCAGTCGATCCGGGAGGCCTGGCGCAAGCGGGTAGGGGAGGGGCAGCCCTGGGGGCACTGTGGTGGCAACGCCGATACCACGGAGGCGGCGGAACGGGGTTTGGCGATCGCCGTGCGCCTGGCCCTGCGACCGGCTGAGCTGGCGGCTGCGGTGACCCGCAACACCTTGCTGACCCAGACCGACGGAACGGTCGTGGCCATGACGGTGGCGTTCTGTGCAGTCCTGGGAATGCTGGTGGAGGGGGCCCCTCTGGATGGGGAGATTTCCGCCCGCCTGATGGCTCGGGTTAAGGCGGGAGAGCTGCCTTTTCATGCGGTGACCCGGGGAGCGCTTGGGGCGCCTTTGCCCGGGCAGCCGGAGGCCCCTGCGGGCGGGCGCTTTCCCTCACCGGATGCCTTGCTGGGTCCGTCGGCCTACGCTCGGGCGGCACGGGACCCGGACATCCGTATCGAACCCGCCTGGAAGGCCTCCCTGGTGTATGGGCTGCCCTGCGCGGTGTATCACCAGTTTCCGGCCGCCTATTACCTGGCAGCCCGCTTTTCCGACGACTTCGAGTCGGCAGTGCTGCACGCTGTCAATGGGGGGGGCCAGAACCAGGCCCGAGCCATTCTGGCCGGGGCGCTGGCGGGAGCCCAGGTGGGCCTGGCGGGGATTCCTTCCCGTTTCCTCTCAGGGCTGGACAATGCAGAGGGCCTGCTTCAGCAGGCCCGCCGGCTGGCAGCCAGGATGGCCGCTGATCATTGAACCGGGTGCTCAGCAGTGGCCCTTCCTGGCCTGGCCCGGAGGGCAGTGACCTTCGTGACGGTGTTTTTTCCCCCCGCCCGGATGGGGGCCGCAATGCCCCCGGAAGTCCTTTTTACCCTGGTAACGGTGACAGTTGTCGTTCCACCAGCGTTCGTCCCGCCAGCGGCCGCCATCCCAGTAGCGGCCGCGGGGGTCCCGGTCTCCGATGTAGAGGGACATGCCTGGGGTCCGGATGCTCAGGTCCACATCGAGGCCTGCTGCCTGAGCGGGCACTGCCGCCAGCCAGGTCAGCAAGGTCAGGGGAAGCAGGAGTGACGTGCGCATGAAGCCTCCAGTGTTGTTTGTCCGAGGTCCTACTATACGCCCGGATCTGCGACCCGGAAGAACCGGTGCCGGAGCTCATGGGGGTCAGGATTGCCCGTTCTCCTTGAATGCCTTTGTGGGCGGCAAGGGAGCGAGCGCACTGCAGGGGTGCATCGATGCGGCCACCACCTACGGGGAACTGCGCGACCTTGGAGACGAGTGCTACCACGTCATTGTCAGCAGCCGGGATGGCCGGCGGGAGGCCGGGCAACTGCGCGGTCAGTTGCCCGAGCTCATCTCGCTGTGGCTGTCCAGGGGCCAACTCCATCGGCGTACTTGGTGGTTCCGGAGGACTGAATGCTTACCGGGGCGTCCTCGTGGCAGGCGGGGTGCTTGGTTTCCGGATAAACGCCGATGGTCCGGCCCAGGCGGCTGGCCTCAACTGGAGCAGCTCACTTCGAGGTCGTGGGCCCAGTCCGGCGGTGGGGCGGCGAAGTGTGCGTTGCCAGGCTGCTCGTCGAAGGGGCGGGACAGGCAGTCCTGCACGGCGGCGACTTCGCTGAAGTCGCCCGCCCGGGCTGCACGGATGGCCGACTCGGCGATCCAGTTGCGCAGCACGAACTTCGGGTTGATGGCCATCATGGCGTCTTGGCGCTTGTTGTCGGGACGTCCTTCGGCGCCCAGGCGGGCGCGCCACAGGGTGAGCCAGGCGTCGGCGGCGTCCCGGTCGATGAAGAGATCCCGTACCGGAGCGTCTGTGCCGGGACGGTCGGTGTCGTCCACCCGGGCGGGCAGGTGTCCGAGCTGGCGGAAGAACAGGGTGAAGTCCGGGTGGTGGCGCTGCAGCAGGTCGAAGGTCTCGCCGATGAAGTCTTCGTCACCGGGAAGGGCCTGAGCCAGGCCCAGCTTGGCGCGGAAGAGGTCCATGAAGCGCTGCTCGAAGGCTGGGGCGTAGCTTTCCTCGATGGCGGCCTGGACGGCGGCGGGCTCGCCTACCAGGGTCGACAGGGCGTGCCCCAGGGCATACAGGTTCCAGTGGCCGATCTGGGGCTGAGCCTTGTAGCTGTAGCGGCCCCGGTCGTCCGAGTGGTTGCAGATGTGGCCCGCATCGAAGGCGTCCATGAAGCCGAAGGGGCCGTAATCCAGGGTCAGGCCGAGGATGGACATGTTGTCGGTGTTCATCACCCCGTGCATGAAGCCCACGGCCTGCCAGGCCGCAATCAGCTCCGCGGTGCGCCGGGCCACATCCCTGAGCAGGGCATCGTAGGGGTTGTCCGCCTCCCTGCATTCGGGGCGGAAGCGGTCGATCACGTAGTCGGCGAGCTGGCGCAGGGCCTCTCCCTTGCCCTGGGCGGCCCAGTGTTCGAAGGAGCCGAAGCGGATGAAGCTGGGGGCGAGGCGGGTACAGACCGCGGCGGTCTCGATGCTTTCCCGCCGCACCGGGGCGTGGGAGCCCACCACGCAGAGGGCCCGGGTGGTGGGAATGCCGAGGGCTGCCATGGCCTCGGAGCACAGGAACTCGCGGATGCTCGAGCGCAGTACCGCCCGGCCGTCGGCGAAGCGGGAGTAAGGGGTCTGGCCGGCGCCCTTCAACTGGATTTCCCAGCCGGTGGCCGGCCCGGCCACCTCGCCCAGCAGATGGGCCCGACCATCCCCGAGCTGGCCGGCCCAGACCCCGAACTGGTGACCGGAATACACCGCCGCCAGGGGTTCGCTGCCGGGCATCAGCCGGTTCCCGGCGAACACTTCCGGAAACTCGGGCCGGGCCAACTGGTCCGGAGCCAGGCCGATCAGGCTGGCGGCGGCGGGGCTGACACCCACCAGGTAAGGGGCTGCCAGGGGCTCGGGAGACAGGCGGGTGTAAAAGTTGGCAGGCAGCCGCGCGAAGGCATTGTCGAAGGGCAGGGTTTCGAGGGTATGCATGGCTCTCTGGGGGCGGGGGTCGGGGAATGTGTGATGCTTCCGGTCATCTGCGGGGTGGCGTCCGGAAGTAGCTGTCGATTTCCGACTATTTTAGTCTGGTATGGTTCGTCGCGCAGAGGTTTCCATGGATGGGTCGAGAGAGGGCTAACCGAGCGGACGCAGTTCGGCCCGCTCGGCATCGGAGAGGAGGCGCGAACGGGTCGTGAACGCTTTGCCACGGCCGCAGTCCAGGGAGAAGTCCCCTCCGTTGCCCGGCTGTACGTCCAGGATGAGCTGGCTGCTTTCGTAGTACTGGAATTCCTGGTGGCCGAGCCAGAACCCAGCACCACCCACCTCGCCAAGATGCAGCATGGTCTGGCCGGGCAGCACCTCGCCGACCTTGTAGCAGTTGGGTACGCTCCCGTCGCAGCAGCCTCCGGAGAGGAGAAACATCACCGGACCATGCTCGGCACGGAGTTCATCGATGAAGGCCAGGGCGGCGTCGGTGGCAATGATGCGTTCGATCATGGGGCTCTCCTTGGGGGATGCACGAAAAAAACGGGGCGAGAAACCTCGCCCCGCAACACCTTGCCTTACACGTACTGCAACGATTGAAGGATCAGAAGAAGCCCAGCTTGTTCGGGCTGTAGCTGACCAGCAGGTTCTTGGTCTGCTGGTAGTGGTCGAGCATGACCTTGTGGGTTTCGCGGCCGATGCCGGACTCCTTGTAGCCGCCGAAGGCTGCGTGGGCCGGGTAGGCGTGGTAGCAGTTGGTCCACACGCGGCCGGCCTTGATATTGCGGCCCATGCGGAAGGCACGGCTGCCGTCGCGGCTCCACACACCAGCACCGAGGCCATAAACGGTGTCGTTGGCGATGGCGAGCGCTTCAGCTTCGTCCTTGAAGGTGGTCACGGCGAGCACCGGTCCGAAGATTTCTTCCTGGAACACGCGCATCTTGTTGTGGCCCTTGAACAGGGTCGGCTGCACGTAGTAACCGCCAGCCAGATCGCCGCTCAGGTGGGCCTGGTCGCCGCCGACCAGCACCTGGGCGCCTTCGGCCTTGCCGATCTCCAGATAGGACTTGATCTTGGAGAGCTGGTCGGCGGAGGCCTGGGCGCCGATCATGGTGTCGGTGTCCAGCGGGTTGCCCTGCTTGATCAGCTTGACGCGGGCCACGGCACGTTCAATGAACTTGTCGTAGATGGATTCCTGGATCAGGGCGCGGGACGGGCAGGTGCACACTTCCCCCTGGTTGAAGGCGAACAGCACCAGACCTTCCACGGCCTTGTCGAAGAAGGCGTCGTCCGCAGCGGCGATGTCTTCGAAGAACACGTTGGGGGACTTGCCGCCCAGTTCCAGGGTGGCGGGGATCAGGCTGGTGGCAGCGGCCTGGGCGATCACGCGGCCGGTGGCGGTGGAGCCGGTGAAGGCGATCTTGGCGATGCGCTTGCTGGTGGCCAGCGGCATGCCGGCTTCGCGGCCAAAACCGTTGACGATGTTCAGCACGCCCGGGGGCAGCAGGTCGGCGATCAGCTCGGCCAGCACCAGGATGGAGATCGGGGTGGATTCAGCGGGCTTCAGGACCACGCAGTTGCCGGCGCCGATGGCGGGAGCCAGCTTCCAGGCGGCCATCAGGATCGGGAAGTTCCAGGGGATGATCTGGCCGACCACGCCCAGGGGCTCATGGAAGTGGTAGGCGACGGTGTTCTCGTCGATCTCGGACAGGGAGCCTTCCTGGGAGCGCAGGCAGCCGGCGAAGTAGCGGAAGTGGTCAACAGCCAGGGGGATGTCGGCGTTCAGGGTTTCGCGGATCGGCTTGCCGTTATCCACGGTCTCGGCGTAGGCCAGCAGCTCCAGGTTGGCTTCCAGGCGGTCGGCAATCTTCAGCAGCAGGTTGGAGCGCTCGCCAGCGGAGGTGCGCCCCCATTTGTCGGCGATGGCGTGAGCGGCATCCAGGGCCAGTTCAACGTCCTCGGCGGTGGAACGGGCGGCTTTGGTGTACACCTGACCGGTGATCGGGGTGATCACGTCGAAGTATTCGCCCTTGACGGGAGCGACCCACTTGCCGCCGATGAAGTTGTCGTACTTGGACTTGTATTGGACCTTGGCATCGGCAGAGCCGGGCAGTGCGTAAAGCATGGTATCTCCTCCTGGATTTGGTTCGAAAACGCTTCCTGAGCGCTCGAGCTACAACAGCAGGGCCCATGCCAGTCCCCGATCAAGCCTGGCTATGCGTGCAAAAACGTTGTTTATCAGCGTGTTGCGGTTTGTGCGTCAGCATGATGCGACGCCGCAATGCTCAGACTGGAGTGTTCATTTGTGGAGCATCTGCTCCATGCCAGGTGCACGCTGGAGCAGCAAACCCAGTCAGCTCAGGCGATCCGGAAACGCGAGGCCAGGGCTTCAAGGGTATGGGCCAGGTCTTCCAGTTCAGTGGCTGCCTGGCTCATGTGGACCGCGCTGGCCGCGTTGCTTTCCGACGTGCTGGCGATCTGTTCGACCCGCTGGGCGATGTCCCGCGCGGCACCGGATTGCTCGGAGAGTCCCAGAGTGATGCCCTCCACCGAGTCGATGACGCGCAGGCTGCTGTCCTGGATCTGGCTGATGGTCCGTCCCGCTTCGTCGGCCAGGTCCACGCCCCGGGACACCCGCCCGACGCCGTTTTCCATGTCATCGGCAGCGCTCCGGGTGGCGTGCTGGATGCGATTGATGGTCAAGGTGATCTCGGCGGTGGACTTGGCGGTGCGCTCGGCGAGCTTGCGCACCTCGTCGGCCACCACGGCAAAGCCGCGCCCGGACTCGCCGGCCCGCGCAGCCTCGATGGCTGCGTTGAGGGCCAGCAGGTTGGTCTGGTCGGCGATTTCGCGGATCACTCCGGCGACCATCGAGATTTCGCCGGACAAGGCTTCCAGTTCCCGTACCGAACCAGCGGTGGTGTTGACCGACTCGGCGATGAAGCGCATCTCGCTGACCGCCTCGCCGATCACCCGCGCACCGCTGGCGGCCTGGGCCCCCGAGCCTTCGGAGAGGCTGCGCGAGTCCCGGGCATGTTCGGTGATGTGATCCACGGAAACCGACAGTTGTTCGATTGCTGCCGCCATGGCGGAGGCCGATTCAGACTGGGCTTCCGCCAGATTGCGGGTCTGGCCGGCGGTATCGCTCAGTTGCCGGGCGTTGGTCAGGAGGGCGGCCACATCGTGGTGGATCGAGGCGACCAGCTCGTGGAGATTGTTGCGCATCTTGGCCAGTTCGACGATGACTGCCGCGAACTCGTCCCGCCCTGCGGGCGGCAGGGGATGGAGAAGATTGCCATTGGCGATCTCGCCAGCCAGCTCGCAGCTGGTCCGGGCGACCTGATGGAGGCGGCGGGTAGTCAGGCCCACGCCAACGACGGTGAGGGGCAGGCCCAGGGCTGCCAGGATCAGCAAGATCCTTTGCTTGGCCTCGTAGCGCCTGTCTGCCTGGAGGAAGGCTTCCCTGGCCTGGGGGTCGGTGGTGGCCAGCTGCTGCAGCGCGTCCCGTGCTTCCCCCAGACTGTAGAGGCCGCTGGCACCCAGAGATCGGAAGAGCA
>NZ_JAQUVG010000129.1 GCF_028693495.1 Zoogloea sp.
CAGGGGCTACTGGTCAGGGTAGCGAACATGTCCAACGTCTGGACCGTTCATTACACGCTCCCAAGTCGCTACAACTGGATGCTTCAGTACTATCTGCGTGCAGAAGGCCTGGCCTTGAGCTGGGTGGGGACCGGGCGCTTCATCTTCAGCCTGAGCTATACGGACGCTGACTTCGAAGAGGTGGCCGAGCGCTTCGTGCGGGCAGCCCATCAAATGAAGGCCGATGGCTGGTGGTGGCATGACGGCAGGACGACCAACAAGGATATCCGCCGGCAGATTTTCAAGGAGATGCTGCGGGTACGTGTATGGGGCGAGAAGTCCGTAAGAGGCTGATTCCGCCAGCTCAAAGCGACCCGGGGGCCAGCATTTGCCGGCCCCCGGGCAGGGCATCTTACCGGGTGCAAGACCCGGCCATCCCCCGTCGTCCTCAAGCGGCGTGACGAGCCTTCAGGTTACGCAGCAATTCCAGCGGAGCCCGGTGGTAGAGCTTGATGTCGTGATAGGGGTCGGTAAGGATCTTGGTCAGCCAGACAAGACCTGTCTGCACGTCACGGATGAAAAACAGATGCACCGTGCGGAACAGTAGTCCCCCCACCCCCAGACTCAGCCACAGGATGCCCAGGTGGTCGATGAAACCAGCGGTGTCGGGATGGGGCTCAAAAAAACCGAACATGCCGGGATTGAGCCATAGGGCCACCGGGGTAAAGGCCCAGATCGACAACAGCACCACCTTGCGCTTCAGGTTGTAGCCTACCTTGACCGCTTCCTTGTAGTCGTTGCTTACCTGGTTTTCCTCGTCGTAGCCGAGGGGCTCGAAGAAGAAGTGCCCTGACTGGCGGGTGACCATCGAGATCAGCCAGCCGATCAGGGCCGCCTTGACCGGGTCGACGAAGATCAGGGCGTAAGCGATCAGGAAGCTCACGGCACTGATGAAGTGCAGGCTCTGGTTCACCTTGCTGTGATGGTAGAAGCGATGGTCGTCCCAGCGCTGGAGTTCGAGGGCACGCAGAAAGTCTTTCAATGGAGTCTCCCAGGGTTGGCAAAATAGCCTTCAGGGCAAGACTAGGAAGACTCCGTTACGAGGCGGCTGCGGAAATGTTAAGGGCGTGTTATGAGGGTGGCCGCCCCTGGCGCCAGGCTCCTGCCAGCAGAGTTTTAAAGGAAGCGGTCCAGTTGCCGCCTGCTGTGCCCATCAAGGGCATAACGGTCGCGGACCAGGAAATGGATGCCCCGGCTGTCGGTGATCAGCAGCGCCGGTGACGCCAGCCGGCGGATGTCCTCCTCGCCCTTCAGCACCATGCTGGTGGGCCCCCGATCTGTCTCGATGTCCCAGGTGCTCGGGCAGGCAAAACTGGAGACCCGCAGGATGCGCTGGATGACTGGCATGAATTCCCGACTGGCCATTTCCTCTTCCAGCAAGGTCCGTGTGGTGGGGTCCAACTCGTCAAGGCGCCCGATCCAGGCGATTTCTTCGCCATCGGCATTGATCAGCCCGATGTTTTCAGTGGGAGCAGCAATCGGGAAGGCCCGGACCGGGGTGATCTGGTGCGTCTTTCCATCATCATCGGTGAATACAAGCTGACCAAAGGGGTTACGGGCGAGCGTGAGGGCGTTCCGGGTCATGATCAGGTGTCCTATCAGGCAGGTGCGTGCTCACGGGGGGAGGGGGGGCAGGGTTCACTGCCGCCGATGGCATCGTCGTCCAGCTTGCGGGTCTGGGCTTCGTAGAGACGGAAATAGGCTCCCTCTTTCGCCATCAGGGTGTCGTGATTGCCAATCTCGACGATCTGGCCCCGGTCGAGGACCACCAGCCGGTCGGCCTTGCGCAGGGTGGACAAGCGGTGGGCTATGGCGATGGTGGTCCGGCCACGGATCAGGTTCTCGAGGGCCGCCTGGATCTCCATTTCAGTCTCGGTATCCACTGCCGAGGTGGCCTCGTCGAGGATCAGGATGCGTGGATCGATCAACAGGGCCCGGGCAATGGAGATGCGCTGGCGCTCGCCACCAGAGAGGGCCTGCCCGCGCTCGCCCACCAGGGAGTCGTAGCCCTGTGGCAGGCGCAGGATGAAGTCGTGGGCATGGGCCGCGCGGGCTGCGGCGATGATCTCCTCGCGGGTGGCGTCGGGCTTGCCGTAGGCGATGTTCTCGGCGATGGTGCCGAAGAACAGGAAGGGTTCCTGCAACACCAGGCCGATGTTGCGACGGTAGTCAGACACCGCCACCGAGCGGATATCCATGCCTTCGATGCGGATGGATCCGTCGGTCACGTCGTAAAAGCGGCAGATCAGGTTGACCAGGGTACTCTTGCCTGAGCCCGAGTGCCCCACCAAGCCGATCATCTCGCCGGGGGCGATGTTCAGGTCCACACCCCTCAGGATGGTGCGGTTGCCGTAGCGGAATCCCACCCGTTTCACCTCGATGGCCCCGGTGACCTTGGGCAGGTGCTGGGGATTGGCGGGTTCGGGCACGCTGGAGACATGGTCCAGAATGTCGAAGATGCGCTTGGCGCCCGCGGCAGCCTTCTGGGTGACGGAGACGATCCGGCTCATGGAGTCGAGACGGGTGTAGAAGCGGGAGATGTAGGCAATGAAGGCGGCCAGCGTCCCCACGGTCACGTCGCCCTCGGACACCAGCCAGATGCCGAAGCCCCACACCACCAGCAGGCCGATCTCGGTCATCAGGGTCACGGTCGGCGAAAACACCGACCAGATCTTGTTCACCCGGTCGTTGACGGCCAGGTTGCGGGCGTTGGCGTCACGGAAGCGGCCGACCTCGCGCTTTTCCTGGGCGAAGGCCTTGACCACCCGGATGCCGGGGATGGTGTCGGCGAGTACGCTGGTGACCTCGGACCACACCCGGTCCACCTGCTCGAAGCCATAGCGCAGCTTGTCGCGCACGGTATGGATCAGCCAGGCGATGAAGGGCAGGGGGACCAGGGTGACCAGGGCCAGCCACGGGTTGATGGACACGAGGATCACCGAGATCATCGTGATCATCAGCACGTCGGTGGCGAAATCCAGCAGGTTCATGGACAGGAACAAGCAGATCCGGTCGGTTTCGGCGCCGATGCGCGCCATCAGGTCTCCGGTCCGCTTGCCTCCGAAATACTCCAGGGACAGTCCTTGCAGGTGTTCATAGGTGGACGTTCGCAGATCGGCCCCGATGCGCTCGCTGACAAGGGCCAGGATGTAGGTCTTGGCCCACCCCAGCCCCCAGGCGAACAGGGCCGCGGTCAGCAAGCCGCTCAGCAGCACGGCCACCTTCATGGCGTCGATGGGCTGACCGTTCTGGAAGGGGATCAGCACCTCGTCCATCAGCGGCATGGTGAGGTAGGGTGGTACCAGGGTGGCCGCCGTGGAGATCAGGGTGAGGATGAAGCCTGCCAGCAGCTGCTTCTTGTAAGGTTGGGCAAAGCGCCACAGGCGGAACAGGGTCCAGGTGGACGGTGATGTATGAATCTCGCGGGCGCAGGTTGGGCACTCGTCGGTGCCCGGCGGCAGGGCCTGGTCGCAGGTGGGGCAGGTGAGGGGTTCCGGAGGCTGGGGCGCCCGACCCGCGACAATGCACTCCAGCTGCGCATGGAAGCGGTCGGCCAGATTGCGTGCAGCCGGATCCTGCGCCAGGGTGAAGCGCCAGCCGGCGAGCTTGCCGCTGCCGGTCAGCAGCTCGAGACTGGCAACACCGGCATGATCCTTGTGGCGCAGGGTCATGCCTTCCTGGTAGGGCCAGGACTGCCAGCTGTCGCTGGCCTCATCCCAGGCCATCAGGCGGCTGTCGGTGACTGTCACCAGGCCCGCGTTGAAACGCAGCTGGTTGTCCAGATCCAGGCTCAGGCTGGCGAGGACCTTTTCGCCCTCGACCAGGAGGGTCTCCAGGCGGGGGCGCCAGGCCTCGGGGATGGCGGGGCCCACGTAGGCCACGTAGGCGTCGGAAAGGGGGGATGGCTTGGATGTCATGTCCTGAAACACTGTGTGGCCCCTTTCGGGTCCTGCCTGGGGCAAAATTGCGCAGGAAGTTTACTGAACCGTTACAGGCCCGTATAGCCAGCAGGTGTTACAAGATACGGGCTTGAAGAATATTTTTTTTAGCGGTAATCCCCACACGCTCCCCTGCGTTATTGGGAAAGTCGAACTCCGCATCCCTCTCTGCGATCCTGCCCGATCATTCCACTGCCCAGCCCATGACCAACAAGACCATTGATTTCCTGAACGTGCTCCACCTGCGCGGACCGAACATCTGGACCTACCGGTCCGTCCTTGAAGCCTGGGTGGACATCCATGATCTGGAAGATTGCCCTTCCAACGTCATCCCGGGCTTTTACGAACGTCTGACCGCAATGCTGCCTTCGCTGATCGAGCACCGCTGCAGCATCGGTGAGCGGGGAGGGTTCCTGCAGCGGCTGCGGGATGGCACCTGGCCTGGCCATATCCTGGAACACGTGACCCTGGAGCTGCAGAACCTGGCGGGGATTCCCGGTGGCTTCGGCAAGGCCCGGGAGACCCCGCTCCGGGGTGTTTACAAGGTGGTGATCCGGGCCTGGGACAAGGATGTTTCCCTGGCGGCCCTGCACCGTGGCCGGGAGCTTCTGATGGCGGCCATCGAGGGCCGCCCCTATGACGTGGATGCCGCAGTTGCCGAACTGCGCGACCTGATTGATACCCACATGCTTGGGCCGAGCACCCGCTGCATCGTTGAGGCGGCGGCTGACAAGAGTCGCCGGATTCCTTTCATCCGGCTCCTGGCAGAGGGCAATCTGGTTCAACTGGGATACGGAGCCAGGCAGCGCCGCATCTGGACTGCGGAGACCGACCGGACCCCGGCCATTGCCGAAAGCATTTCACGGGAGAAGGATCTCACCAAATATCTGTTGTCCTCCTGCGGCGTGCCGGTACCGGAGGGACGGATCGTCAGCGACGTGCAGGATGCGATTGATGCCGCCGACGACATCGGTTACCCGGTGGTGGTCAAACCGAGCGATGGCAACCATGCCCGGGGTGTCTTCACCAATGTCCGCAGCCCCGAAGAAATCGCCGAACTGTTCCCCCTCTCCGCGGCGGAGGGATCCGAGGTCATGGTTGAGCGCTTCGTCAAGGGTGCCGAACACCGGATCCTGGTGGTGGGCGGGAAGATGGTGGCCGCCACCAAGGGAGACATGGTCTCTGTGGTAGGCGACGGCAGGCAGACCATCGACGAGCTGATCGAAAGCCAGATCAACTCTGATCCGCGCCGGGGGGATGAGCACGAGTTCCCTCTTTACCGAATCCGCCTTGACCGCTATCCGGCGGCCCAGATGGAAGTGGCCCGCCAGGGTTTTACCGGTGCTTCGGTGCCAGACCAGGGCCAGGAAGTGATGGTTGTCCGGACCAGCAACATGGCCTTCGACGTGACCGACCAAGTTCATCCGGATACCGCTGAACTGGCGTGTCTGGCAGCCCGTATCGTGGGCCTCGACATCGCCGGTATCGACCTGGTCTGTGAAGACATCTCCCGTCCGCTCGACAAGCAGCACGGCGCCGTCGTCGAGGTCAATGCCGGCCCTGGCCTGCTGATGCACATCAAGCCAGGGGTTGGAGAGCCCCGGCCGGTGGGTGAAGCCATCGTCGGCCACCTTTTCGCGAAGGACGAGGATTCCCGCATTCCCGTCGTCGGTGTGACCGGCAGCCGGGGCAAGACGCCTGTGGCCCGGCTCATGGCCCACCTGCTGCGCATTTCCGGTCAATACACCGGTCTGGCCTGCAGCGAAGGGGTATTCCTGGACGGCCGTCAGGTGGAAACCCCGGAGGGAACCAACTGGGATGCGGCCGAGCGGGTACTGATGAACCGTCTGGTTGAAGCCGCCGTGTTTGAGAACAGTTGCCGCAGCATTCTCGCGGAGGGCACGGTCTACGACCGCTGTCTGGTGGGTGTGGTCACCAACATCGACCCGGAACTCCATTATGGGGAGTTCTACATCGAGGAGCCCGAAAAGGTCTGGAACGTCTTCCGCACCCAGGTGGACCTGGTGCTCTCCTACGGTGCTGCCGTACTCAACGCCGAAGACCCGGCAGTGGTCAAGATGGCCGAACTGTCCGACGGGGAGGTGATCTTCTACGGGGTGGATAGCCGGAACGAAGTGTTGCTCAGGGCGCGTGCCGAAGGACGCAGGACCGTCTTTGTCCGGGATGGCCAATTGACGCTGGCAACCGGTGAAGTTGAAGAGCTTCTTGCTCCGCTGGCTGAAATTAACATGCTTGGCAACGGGGCAGGCGCTCAACCGGGTGTGCTGTCCAATCTCCTCGGTGGCATTGCGGGTGCCTGGGCCCTGGGGATCTCTCCAGCGATGATCCGGGCCGGGGTCAAGCCCTACGACCCGTCAGCACCACTGCGCGCCGACTACTGACCGCTCCCTGCATCCCGACATACAAGAACACACAAGGACGACACTCATGGAAGTTTCCCGCATCCGGGCGCTGCGCGGCCCTAACCTGTGGAGCCGCCACACCGCCATCGAGGCCATCGTGACCTGCACCGAGGCCGAATGCGACATCGACTCCATTCCCGGCTACGAAGAACGCCTGCGCAACCTGTTCCCCGAGATGGGGTTTCTCGAGGCGGACGCCCACCTGGGCCAGACCTCCGTGGCCCATGCCCTGGAGATGGCTACCCTGGGCCTGCAGTCCAGTGCCGGCTGTCCGGTGACCTTCAGCCGTACGACGCGCACCCTGGAGACAGGCGTTTTTCAGGTCGTGGTGGAGTACACCGAAGAAAAGGTGGGTCGTCTGGCCTTCGACCTTGCCGTCGAGTTGCTGCGGGCCGCCGAGAGCAATGGCAGCTTCGATCTCACCAAGGCCCTGCATGACCTGCGGGAACTGGACGAGGATATCCGTCTGGGCCCCTCCACCGGCTCCATCGTGCAGGCTGCCGTAGCCCGGGGCATTCCCTACCGTCGTCTCACCGAGGGCAGTCTGGTGCAGTTCGGCTGGGGCTCCAGGCAGCGCCGCATCCAGGCCGCAGAAACAGACCTCACCAGCGCGGTGGCCGAATCCATTGCCCAGGACAAGGAGCTCACCAAGAATCTGCTGCGGGCGGCAGGCGTGCCCGTGCCCCTCGGCCGTTCGGTGACCAGTGCCGATGACGCATGGCTGGCGGCCCGGGAAATTGGCGGACTGGTCGTGGTCAAGCCCCGGGACGGCAACCAGG